>JAOZTG010000296.1 GCA_029939235.1 Flavobacteriaceae bacterium | reverse complement strand
GAATATGCCGACTTAACATTGCTAAATAAATTACCTAAAGTAAATTTAGATATAAATACGAAACATGAAAATTTAGATGGTGAACAAAAATTCACTATTGAACTAGAAAATAATAGTGATAAAATAGCATTTTTGATCAACCTCAAATTGGTTGAAAAAGAAAGTGGAAAAATTATTCTTCCTGTTTTTTGGGAGGATAATTTTATTAGTTTATTGGCTGGCGAAAAGAGAACAATAGTCGCAACCTTTAGATCAAACGCAGTGGCAGAATTAAAAGTAGAAGGTTGGAACCTGATATAAAAAGAACAAAAAAACATTAAAATATTTTTTCTATGACAAAATTAGCAATTAACGGAGGAACACCAGTAAAGAATGCAAAAGAAAATCCTTGGCCAACCTGGCCTGTTTGGGGAAAAGAAGAAGAAAGAGGCCTTATCGAGGTTTTGAATAGTGGTGTTTGGTCATATAACGGACCAAAAGAAAGAGAATTCAACAAACTGTTTGCAGAATTTACAGGTACAAAATACGCAATTTGTACGGTAAACGGTACCGTAACTTTACAATTAGCATTAGAAGCATTGGGTGTGGGAGTTGGTGATGAAGTGATTTTACCAGGTCTTACCTGGCAGGCAACAGCAGCAACGATTATTGATGTAAATGCAACACCGGTGATGGTTGACGTTTGTGAAGATACCTGGTGTATAGATCCAAAAGAAATAGAAAAAGCAATTACACCCCGAACCAAAGCAATTATTCCGGTTCATTTATATGGTGCCTTTGCTGATATGGATGCAATAATGGAAATTGCCAAAAAGCATAATTTAGTTGTAATTGAAGACTGTGCACATAAACACGGTGGTGAATGGAATGGTAAAAAAGCAGGAAGTATTGGTGATGTTGGTAGTTTTAGTTACCAATTGTCTAAGCATTTAACAGCTGGTGAAGGAGGATCAGTAACAACAAATGATCCTAAACTGGCAGAGAGGATGGATGCACTAAGAAACTGCGGAAGAAGACCTGAGGGAGATGAATATGTCAATGTGGACAAAGGAGCCGGTGTTTATGGTGATGATGGTAATTTTTTACAATCCGGGAATTTTAGGATTACAGAATTCCAGGCAGCAATTTTAATTGAAGGATTAAAACGGTTACCAGAACAAAACAAAGTCAGAGATGAGAACGGAGCGTATTTAAATTCCTTGTTTTTAGATATTCCAGGTGTTATGCCTTTAAAAAGAGACGCAAGAGAAACGAAAAAAGCATATTTTAATTTTGCATTCCGATATAATAAAGACGAATTTAAAGGATTACCTGTTGAAAAATTCAGAGCTGCTTTAGAAGCAGAAATAGGAATTGGAGTAGATTCAAGTTACGAGCCATTAAACAACTGCTCTTTATATGTGCCACATACAAAACCGGCACGTCATAAATTAAACGAAGCATACTGGAAAGAAATTGATCCTACCCGATTCTCATTACCAAATTGTGAAAAAATTCACAAAGAAGAATCTGTTTGTATTCATCATAAAGTATTGATGGGAACAAAAGCAGATATGGATCTGATCGCTGCAGCCATTCAAAAAATATATGACAACGTTGATGAACTCTAATTAGGAATTAAACTTTAAAAATACTTACACTATGAGTACCATAAAAATAGCACTAATTGGTGCAGGATATATAGCAGACTTTCATGCACGTGGTTTGCAAACCATTCCAAATGTTGAGATTGTTGCTGTGGTTGCTAAAGAACTACAAGAAGCTAAAGATTTCGCCGTTAAATATGGTATCAAAGAAACCTATACTGATATTTCAGATGTATTAGATAATGATGAGGTTGACGGAGTAATTGTTGGTACGCCAAATCAATTTCATGCGCCTTATGCCATTGAATTTTTAAAAAGCGGCAAAGATGTATTTCTTGAGAAGCCAATGGGGATTAGTGCAGAAGAAGGTAGACAAATTGCAGAAGCTGCTAAAAAATATGATCAATTGGTTATGGTAGGTCATATGTGGCGCTTTGATGAGGATACTAATTATTTAAAAGAAACTGTACAGAAAGGTACATTAGGTAAAATATTTAAAACCAAAGGGTATGGAGTTCATGAAAACTGGGGTCCTGCCGGATGGTTTACAAAAAAATCACTGGCTGGTGGAGGTGCTTTAGCAGATATGGGGGTACATGCTATTGACACCATAAGATATATTCTTGGCGATCCGAAACCAGCCAAAGTTTACGCCAGAATTTCAACAAATTTTGGTGATTATGATGTAGATGACACAGGGATTATTGTGATCACCTGGGATAATGGTGTAGAAAGTATCATTGAAAGTGGTTGGTGGCATCCTCATATGGACGGACCTGAAGCAAGTTCAGGAATATGGGGAACAAAAGGGTATGCAAATCTTTTTCCTACCTTTTTAAAAATGACAACCGGTGAAGACTCTTTCGAGGAAATTGTACCCAATTTACCCATAAAAGAAGAGCATTGTGATCAGGTGATCTACACCAAACAAATGGAACACTTTGTAGATTGTATCAAAACAAGACAACAACCAAGTCCGGGTTTAATAGAAGGTCAGATCGTTTTAGATATTGTTGATGCTGCCTACAAATCTTCAGAAACAGGTGAAGTTGTAAATTTTGATATATGAAT
>JAOZTG010000129.1:5471-8942 GCA_029939235.1 Flavobacteriaceae bacterium | reverse complement strand
TCAATTGTCTCTCCGGCAGTTCACTTTAAGTATCAAATAAATAAAAGCAATAAAATACTCGTTTCCTATGCAAATGGTTTTAGATCTCCTTCTATAAATCAATTATACTTAGATTTTAAAGCAGGGCCTTTTTTAGTTCTTGGAAATGAAGATCTGGAAGCAGAAAAATCTGATAATTATTCCATTTCTTCCTATCATGAAATTAAATTATTCAAAAGAAATTTAATCATTGAACCTTCACTTTTCTATAATGATATTGAAAATCTAATTTCACTTGGGCCTACTCAAAATTTCACCAGACAATATATCAACATAGATATAAACAAAACAAAAGGCGGGAATATCAAGTTGAGTTATAGTCCTTTAGACAATCTACATCTAAACTTTGGATTCTCATTATTGTCAAAGTACAATTCCTTTGTTGAAGATTTTGATACGGATGATTTTATTGTTACAAACAGATTGACAACAACTGCAAAATACACCATCAAAAAAATTGCGACATCTTTCAATCTATTTTTTAAACACAATGGTAATGAAATTGGATATTATGTGGACAGAAAAAGTGGCGACCTAATCAAAACAGAGCTAAGTCCTTATAATCTGTTAGACATTAACTTGTATAGATCTTTTTTCAAAAACAAATTAGATCTAACTGTTGGAATAAAAAATATTTTAAATGAAACAAATATTAATAATGTAATTGTTGGAACAGGTGAACAAAGAAGTTCTAATGCTTTTTTATATGGAACTTCCTATTTCGCTAAAGCCATATTAAAACTCTAATCAATCATTAATAAACTCATAAAATAATCATAATAAAATCTTTAAAATGAAAAATCTAATTTTTTTAACAATGATCTTAGCAATGTTTGCTATGTCATTGACCGCACAGGAGATAGGGATATCTGGTGAATTAAGACCACGGTATGAATATAGACATGGCTATAAAACCTTAGCTTCACCAAATAAAGATGCTGCTAATTTTATATCACAAAGAACTCGTTTAAATGTGGATTATAAAAGTGGAAAATTCAATGTTTTCTTTGCTATTCAAAATGTTAGTGTTTGGGGAGATATTAATACATTATCTCCAAGTTCAAAAAATGGTATTGCTTTTCATGAGGCCTGGGCAGAATATTTCTTCAATGATAAATTTTCTATGAAACTGGGGCGCCAGGAAATTTCTTATGATGATCAAAGAATTTTTGGTTCTGTAGGCTGGGCACAGCAAGCAAGAAGTCATGATGCGATGCTTTTAAAATTTAAAACTGGTGAAAAAGGTAAACTTTATATTGGTATTGCTATGAATGCAAATGGTGAATCTCTATTTGAAACAGATTATGATGTCAATCAGTATAAAAACTTACAATATGCATGGTACCATACAAATTTTAGTGAAGCATTTGGTTTAAGTGCTTTGTTTTTAAATAATGGTATGCAATATAAAACATCTGAAAATGATGACAGAAAAAATGCATACAGCCAAACCATGGGTGCAAGGTTGACTTATAAAAAGGACAAATTAAATATAGATGGAGCCTCTTATTTTCAAACAGGAAACACTCCTGAAGGGAATGATAAAGTCGATCTATCAGCCTATTATTTTACAGTTAATGCTAAATTTAAAATTACAGATCAGTTTACGGCTGGTGCCGGAATTGAGGTTCTCTCCGGTAATGACCAAACCAGTACCAGTACAAAAGACAAAGCTTTCAAACCTTTTTACGGAACCAATCACAAATTTAATGGTTGGATGGATTATTTTTATGTAGGAAGTCATATGAAAAGTGTTGGTTTAACTGATATCAACATTCCTTTGATCTATAAAAAAGATAAATTTTCTGCTATACTGATTCCTCATTTCTTTTCTGCACAGGGAAAAGTATATGATCAAATAAACAGAAAAGATGCAGATGCTTATTTAGGAACAGAAATTGATTTGGCTCTGGGGTATAAAGCACATAAAAGTGTAATGTTTAATGTTGGTTATTCACATATGTTTGCAACAGATACTATGGCTTTATTAAAAGTTGGTGATGCCGATGAAACGAATAACTGGGCATGGGTAATGGTTACTTTTAAACCAAATTTCTTTCAACATAATTTCAAAAAATAAATTTAGTTAGTTGTTATTTCAGTGTTTATTTACTGTAAAAAATATAGTAAATTTGCATTGGATTTTATATTGATATAAAAATGAAAGATAAATCACCTTATTATAAAGAGACCGGTAAAGAAGTAGAAGTTTTTAATCAGTCATATATAAACAAAATTCCATTTTTACTAAAAGGACCAACCGGCACAGGTAAATCAAGGTTTATTGAATTTATGGCGCATGAGTTAGATAAAAAATTGATTACCATTTCATGCCATGAAGAAACTTCTTCTACCGATCTTATTGGAAGATATATCATTAAAGGTGCAGAGACCATTTGGTTAGATGGTCCATTGACACGTGCCGTAAAAGAAGGTGCAATTATCTATTTGGATGAAATTGCCGAAGCCAGACCCGATGTTATTGTTGCAATACATTCGCTAACCGACCATAGAAGAGAGTTATTTATTGATAAATTGGGTGAAGTGGTAAAAGCTCATAAGGACTTTATGTTAGTTGCCTCTTTTAATCCGGGGTACCAAAGAGGATTTAAAGAATTAAAACCTTCAACCCGTCAGCGATTTGTTGCTATTAGCTTTGCATATCCGGATGAAAAACTGGAAGCTGAAATATTAGTTAATGAGACAGGTGTGGAAGCAGGAGTTGCAAAAAAACTGGTCAATATTGCAAATAAAATTAGAAATCTTACTGAACTCGGTTTAACCGAAACAGTTTCTACCCGTTTACTTGTTGACGCTGCCAAACTAATCCATTCCGGATTACCAAAAAGGTTGTCTGTTGAAGTTGCTATTGTAGAACCATTAACTGATGATCTGGAAATAACAGAAGCTTTGGTTGATTTGTGTAATCTACTAATATAATTGTGAATGATTAATTGTAAATGGTTAATGTATGTACATTAAATTATTAATATGAGAGATAATCCAATAAAGGACAAGAGTTATTCTTTTGCTCTAAAAGCTATTATTGCATATAAAAATCTCCAGCAGAAAAAAGAATTCATTCTATCCAAACAATTTCTTCGTTCTGCAACATCTATTGGTGCTAATATTGAAGAAGGAATACAGGCACAAAGCAAAAAGGATTTTATTCATAAATTAAGCATATCACAAAAAGAATCATTTGAAACTCACTATTGGATACGCCTTTTAAGAGATGCAAATTATTTGGGAAAACAAGAAGCAACTGAATTATTAAAAGATTGTGAAGAAATTCAAAAAATTATTACTGCTATTTTAAAAACAGCAAAAAAGAATAATTAAGCATTAATCATTTAACATTAAGCATTCATTTAAATTGGCCTTAGACGAATACATATACGGTAAGATCTCCAGTTTTTTTACAAAACGTAA
>JAOZTG010000129.1:0-5371 GCA_029939235.1 Flavobacteriaceae bacterium | reverse complement strand
TGGCCTTAGACGAATACATATACGGTAAGATCTCCAGTTTTTTTACAAAACGTAAGAAAGCTGCCATTGAAGCTGAAAGCAAAACGGTAAAACTTGTAGAAATTAAACCCCGTCTGAGTATTTTTGCAAGAGCAATTACAGGAAAATCAATTGATATTTACCCTGCAAAACGTGAAGGTGGTTATAAAGATAACAACTTCTTCTTGCCTACTCTATATGCAGAATTCCCTTCTTATAAAGATAATCTTTCCTTTTATTTATACCGGATTTTATACCTTTCTGTTCAAAAAAATTTAAACATCAACTGGCATGATAATACAGATCATCCCCTGGAGGAATCACAGGAAAAAGCTTTAGAATCATCAAAAGAAATTTTAGAAAAATTATTTGAGGAATTCCCAATTGCTAAAGATATTCATATAGAATTATTAGATCATTACAATGCTAAAGCAACTCAAAAGATACCGGCAGATCTTACTTTTCTTTACGGAAAATGGATGCGAAATAACCCGGAAAATAATTCTGCTGACAAGCTGAAAAACTTTAATAAAAAAGCTAAACAAGCTATTGCTGATGAAATTAAAACAATTTTAAAGGCAAATCCGGTGGAAGAAATTGTCTCGTTACAAATAGATCAAAAACAGCAGGAAGATTATGTTTTGACGCACGATTTTGAAAAAATTGATACTGCTGAAGAATGGGATGGCGGATGGCGTGATTTTGATGGAGAAGACGAACTGGATGAGCACAGTAAAGCATTAGAGGAATTGAATATGAAATATACGGTTCGGGTAGATGATACTACTCATTCTGTTTATCAGGCAGATTTTATTGAAAACACAACCGTTGCAGAAAGTGCTGAAATTAATTTTGATAATTACTATATTCCCTATGATGAATGGGATTATTCCAAAAGGAAATACAAAGAAGGTTTTTGCAAACTTTATCCGAAAAGTATTACTGAAACAGATATTTCTTACTACAAAAAAACATTAAAGGACAATGCCTCTACATTGATGGGGTTGCGAAAAATGTTAACGAATGTCAATAATAAATATCAGCAACAGCGCAGACAAACACAGGGAGAAGAGTTTGATATTGATGCTATTACAGATTTATATATTGATATTCATTCGGGGCATACACCTTCGGAAAACATCTATTTATCCAAACGAAAAAAAGAAAAAGATCTTTCCATTTTAATGCTTTTAGATGTAAGTTTATCCAGTGATGGATATGCAGCAAATAATCGGGTAATTGATGTTGAAAAGCAGGTTTCAATATTGTTTGGAGAGATCTTAAATGAATTCAATGTAGATTTTTCTATTGATTGTTTTTATTCAAAAACAAGAAATTATGCAACCTATTTAACTATCAAAGGTTTTGATGAATCTTGGGACAAAGCAAAGTTCAAAGTAGGTGCTGTTGAACCGGAAGGATATACCAGAATTGGAACTGCACTCCGACATTCAGGAGCTTTATTGAACAAACGGGATACCGATAATAAATGGATTATTTTGATCTCAGACGGAAAGCCTAACGATTATGATAAATATGAAGGTAAGTATGGGATCAATGATGTAAAACAGGCTCTTAGAGAATTAAATGAACAGAATATCAATTCCTATGCGTTGGCAATTGAAGCAAATGCTAAATATTATTTGCCTCAAATGTTTGGCTCCAACCACTATGAAATATTAACAACCCCTGTTGAGCTATTGCAATCACTGGCAAAACTTTACGATAGAATTAAACACAAATCATAATATGAGTAAAAAAGTAAAAATTGCTTTGGCAATAGGATTACAATTAGCAATGATCGCTTCCATTGGAGATTTTGTGGGATGGCCGTATATGAAATATGTATTGTTCACAGCCATTATTTCTTTTGCATTTACCATCATTTTCTTTATTGCTGATAATTTAAAGGATTAATTTAAATCACATTTTTTAATAATGCAATCAGTATTACAAACAGCTAATTTCATTCACTTATTTTTGTAAAAAAAATTCTAACACCCATATTTAATATTTCCTTATGAAATCTGAACAAATTAATAATAAGAATTTTTATTATCCACCCGGAGGAATTTTACTGTGGATAATTATAACTATTGAATTAATAACTTTTGGAGTAGCATTAATTGTATTGGTTTTTATGAGCAAAGAAGATCCTGAATTGTTTCACAAATCAAGATTGCTGCTAAATTCAACTTATGGGGCAACAAATACGGTGTTTTTACTGGTTAGTGGTTTCTTTATGGCCACTACGGTACACCTGTTTAAAAAAGGCAATTTTGATAAAGCTTCCTTTTATTTGAATTTAACAATGATTGGTGGTTTACTTTTTTTAGTTCTTAAATCAATTGAATATTACCATAAAATTGAGAGTGGTTTACTCATCGATCACGATACTTTTTTTACATTTTACTGGCTCTTAACCGGATTTCATGTTATTCATGTTTTGATTGGTTTGGTAATTCTTACCTATTTTAAATTTACTTTAAAAAAATTAGAAACGGAAGATCTGGAGGCCGGTGCAGCATTCTGGCATATGTGTGATCTCATCTGGTTGTTATTGTTTCCTGTAATTTATTTAATTCTTTAGTCATGCAAAAAAAAGATATCTATACCCTGGCACTATTGATTATCCTCACCATCACTGTTGCATTTTTTTCTAATTTTGATGAGAAACTTAAATTTGTTGGACTAATTATTCTTATCCTTAGCGGAATTAAATTTATGGCTGTAGCATTTCAATTTATGGAATTAAAAAAAGCACATAGCTTTTGGAAAGGACTTATTATTACTTTTTTGACTTTATTTATTACTATTATCTATGTCATTTTATAATCATTTGAACAGTAAATTTTGAGTGATAAATAATTAAAACGTAGTTTTACAGCTATAAAGTGCACAAATACGTAAACTTATGCAAAAAACTATATTTTTAAAATGGAGAGATATTATGGTGTATCTCCTCTTTATTATTCCTTTCTTTTCTATTTATGGTCAGGATAAAAGTATTGAGATCACTCAGCAATATGATCCAAGTGATAATTATATAGGAGCAAAAAGTAGTGTGTCACAAGTAAATTATAAAAATACTTCCCCATTTGTTTTGTTAAGTGGTTACACTAAAAATCAATCATTTAATGGTACAGCATATTTCAGACTAAAAGTGAAAAATAACTGGAGTGATTGGATTGAATTTCCGGTGCCTCATGAAGGAGAAGATTTTGATCGCGTAAGTCTGGGGGCAGCATTTATTGAAAAGGCTTTTCAGGATATACAGTTCAAAGTAGATAAAGCTGGAAATTCAAAATTTGTTTTCAGGTTATTTTTACCTGATTTCACCGAAGATCTTAAAGCTAAAAACTATACTAAAAAAGTAAGCAATCAATTATTAGGCGGATGTGATCAACCATCTTTTCAGGGTAGGAATGACTGGTGTCCATCAGGTAATTGTCCGAAAAGTTCAAATCCATCCGCTATAAATCCTACACATATTGTCGTTCATCATTCTGCCGGTCAAACCAGTAGTTCTGATTTTGCTGCTGTTGTTAGAAGTTATTGGGATTATCATGTAAATAGTCGTGGATGGGCAGATATTGGATATAACTGGCTGATCGATCCTAACGGAGTAACCTACGAAGGTAGAGGTGACCGAATTCGTGGAGCACATTCTCCTTGCATGAACGCTATTTCAACGGGTATTTGTTTTATTGGTAATTACGAAGGTGCTACCCAACCTTCAGCATCCGGAATGCAATCTTTAAAAGAGATAATTGCCTGGGATGCAACCGATAAAAGTATTGATGTTACTGCCTCAAGTTATGTTGCAGCATTAGGTGGTAGTATTGAAAATATTTCAGGACATAAAGATGGTCATGATCAATACCCAGGCACTGGCTGTACTGCAACAGCGTGTCCCGGAGCTAATTTGCATAATAAATTACAAACTATCCGTACTGATGTTTCTAATTATCCCTGTTATATAGCAAGTAGTAATGTTCCTGACAAACCAAATTCCTTTAGTGTGATCAGAAGTGGTTCTCAAAAAATAACAATTAATATTAGTCCGGTAAACAATGCAACAAATTATATTATTTATCAAAGTACAGACTATATCAATTATCAAAAAATTGCTGAAAGTGCAGAAACTACTATAACAATTGATAACCTGACAAATGGTATTGTTTATTATTTCAAAGTAGAAGCGATGAATAATGATGGTGTATCTGATAAATCCACCCCTTTGGCAGCAATTCCAAGTAATGAAACTTCTGAATTTTTAATTATAGATGGGATTGAACGCAAAACATTTGAAGGGATAAAACAATATCAATATCCAATGACGGAATTGAACAGAACATTTTCATCGGCAACAAATGATGCTATCATCAACGGTCTAACAAACCTGAATAATTATAAATTTGTGATATGGATGTTGTTAGATGAGAGTACTGCTGATGACACTTTTAATAAATCAGAACAAACCAAGGTAAAAGAATTTATTGATAACAATGGTGTTTTTATTGTTTCCGGAAATGAAATTGGCTGGGATTTGGTTGAAAAAGGTGATACTGCAGATCGGTCATTCTATGAAAATTATTTAAAAGCAGAATACATTGCCGATAATCCTACTCCCAATAATTTTAAAGTAGTTGACAATGACAATGTAAGTTATGATTTAGATCAAAGTGGAAACATATTAAATAACAACTACCCTGATCTGATCAAAACCAAAAATGGTTCAGTAAAATCTTTTACATATCAGGGAGTAAATAGTTCAACAGGGATTGCAGGTATTAGTTATCAAGAAAACAATGGTGGTATTGAATATTTAGGTTTTGCTATTGAAGGAGTTACCAATGCAAATCAACGTAAAGATTTGTTGCAATATATTTTTAACAAGTACAGTAATTTATTGGCTGTCAATGATTCTTTCATCAAACAAAATATTCGCCTATATCCAAATCCTACTTCAGGAATTATTAAAATTTCCAATCCTTCTGGATTAGTATTGAAAAATATAGAAATATTCAATATTTATGGACAAAAACTTTTGAGTAAACTTCAAAATAATGCCTTGGATCTTAGAAATTTTTCAAATGGAATTTATATGATAAAGATGAAAGATGCGAATGGTCAACAAGGTACTTTTAAAATAATTAAACAATAAAACAAAAGTCAATTTTCGAAAATTCTATCAGCAAAAGCATTGTTTCTATGAAAATGCCAATTAAATAATTTCGTATTTCTAAAGATATTCATGATTGTTATTTATGTCATTTTATAATCATTTGAACAGTATATTTTTAAATCATTAAAAATTAAACGTAGCTTTACATAAACGAAAATGCACTAA
>JAOZTG010000128.1 GCA_029939235.1 Flavobacteriaceae bacterium | reverse complement strand
AAATAAAACCCAAAACTTTGAACTTGAAATCTGAAACCTAAAATCTGGCAACCAACTGCATTCCCCAAATTGTTTTTCCGGTATAAAAATCATAATCAATTGGTGCAATAGAAGAATAGATTTGCATTTTATTTTTGGTTTTATATCCCAAACCATCGATGATCATATTAAAAGGATCCATGACAAAAAGGGATACACCACCTATAGCTTTAGAGTTTAAAACTTTTCGGTCATTTTTTATTATATTTCCTTTCCAGCTAAAAAAAAATTCACCTAAAACTGAACCTAAAATTGGGGTAATAATTAAATCCTGCCAGGAAGGAATTTCGGCGAAAGCCTCTACACCATACTCCCAAAAAAAAGTAGACATGATCGCAGAATAAGCAAAGGATTCCCATTTGTTAAAACCACTTCCTCTGGCACTCATAAAAAAGACCGCACCCGACCAAGGGTGCATGATCCAGTTAAGAAAAAGGCCATCTTCATCCCATACCGGGCCTGCTCTTACATTATCTTTCCATCTTTGAATCATCCCATATTCAAGCATTTCTTCTTTATTCCAATTGGTAAAACTTTCGGGTAAGACCCATAATATTCCAAAGGAAACCACTGCAGTACCCAAAAACAATCCTGTATTATAAACCAACCGTTTAGGATCTCTTACAGGATCATATACTAAATACTTTTGATTAAAATCTATAGTGTAAGCAGTAGTCTCAGGAATGGTTATTTCTTTTGATCCTATATCAAACTCATTTTGAAACATAAGATCTTCTCCAAATTGCAAAGATTTACTTTTATGATAGATGCTATTAACTTCTACAGGAGTATTTTGAGAGTAAAATATCTGCCCTGCCAAAAGAAAAAAAACTAAATAATAAAACTTCATAAATCTGTTTGCAAAATAAAACAGCAAATATAACAAGATAAATACTTTTATAATTGAATTCCAATCTTAATTTCAGATAAAATAGATTTTCAAGAACCTATACCAGAATTCATCCTACAATCGTCATAAAAAAATACTAATTTCAACTTCCACACGTTTTATGATTGAAAACATTACAATTTTAAAATACATGTCTCTTTTAAAAACATATATTTGTGCGTTAAAAATGAAATCTAATTCATTTTAACATTGCTCAATAAAATACTCAAATAAAATGAACTATATATTATTTGATGGAAGTTACAGAAATAATTTACTCCCATTAACCTATACAAAACCCGTTGCTGAAATCAGAATTGGAATTTTAACCATTAGAGAAAAATGGGAGAAACGACTCGGAGCAACTACTTCTACCTTAACGGAAGAATATTTAGAGGAGAAGTTTCCTATGGTGGAAATGGAGCATAATATCATGATCAATGCTTCTTTTTTACCGACAGATTATTTGATTAAAACAGTTTTAAATTTAAAAGTGAAGGAAGCCATTTTCAAAGGTGAAGAAATTGTGGCTTTTTATACATCAGATTCTACTGATGAAGTTGATTTTGATAGCTATACAATTATAAATTATGATAAACCTTTAATTCAAATTAAAAATAATTGGGATATTTTCTCTTTCAATGGAGAAGCTTTACAAGATGATTTTGAATTAATTACAGCAGGGAGAAAATCAGCAAGTATTCCAAAAACTGTGCATTGTATCAACAAAGATCAGATCTTTTTAGAAGAAGATGTTGAGATAGAAATTGGTGTTTTAAATGCATCTAAAGGTCCTATTTACATAGGAAAACATGCACTGATTATGGAAGGCAGTATGATTCGTGGCCCTTTCGCTATGGGTGAGCACTCCGTTGTAAAAATGGGTACTAAAGTTTATGGGCCAACCACACTCGGTCCAAAAAGTAAAATTGGAGGAGAAGTAAATAATGTGATCCTGTCCGGTTACTGTAGTAAGGGACATGAAGGTTATTTGGGAAATGCCGTTATTGGCGAATGGTGTAATATTGGTGCAGACACCAACAACTCTAATTTAAAAAATAATTATGCAGAGGTTAAAATGTGGGATTATGAAAAAGAACGATTTGTAAAAACCGGTTTGCAGTTTTGTGGATTGATCATGGGGGATCATTCCAAATGTGGTATCAATACCATGTTCAATACCGGAACTGTTGTTGGAGTAAGTGCAAATATCTACGGAAGTAATTTTCCACGTAATTTTATTCCTTCTTTTTCATGGGGAGGCGCTGCAGGATTTAAAACCTATAATTTAGATAAAGCAAAAGAAACAGCACAATTGGTTATATCACGAAAAAATGAAGAATTTACTGATTTGGATAAAAAAATAATGGATCATGTATTTGAAATAACTAAAAAATATAGAAATTAAAATGGAATCGTTAGTAATGAGATTGTAAATATAATTTCAGTGTTTGACAGAAATAATTTCTTTTTCTTTTTTTGGATAAAAAAAGAAACAAAAAAATCTCTGCTGCCCAAGGTGATTGCTGCGCACCATTCATTCACGTACCTACATGCTCTTTTTATCTTGCTACGCTGCGATAAACGCAATTCCGGTACTTCATTCATTATCACTGCGGCCAGCACCATCATATCAAAATTCATTTTTTAAAATATAATTCTCAAAAAAAGAAATAAACACAATCAATTATGTCATAATCAGAATGTGTGATGTGATCATACCTAGAGGCAGATTTAGGTCACTAAAAACATGTAATAGACAAGAATCTAGGGGTATTAATATCTTTGATGATTCCATAATTCATTATCCTATCGGTGACCGGTGCAAAGCAAAATCCTCCTCTAGTGAAAGATTTTTTGGTTCTTTTTCATCTTTGAACTGCGAAGCACATCATGAATTCCAAAACCAATATAAAATGGATGAATAAAACAGAACAAATCGTTAAAAAATAGAAATATTTGAGTGATTTATTTGATTTTTAATCTGGGTGTCCCAATGTCAAAAACAGAAATAAATAATGGATCACGTATTTGAAATAACTAAAAAATACAGAAGTTAAAATTAATTCTAACTAAAAAAGTAAAATTGCTTAAAACACATTAAGAGCTTCATTATAAGCACTTTCAAAACTTAAAGGATTTAAACTGGTATTTACTTTTTCGGCTGTAAAATAAGTTAATAATTTTTCTGTTGGCATATTACCAGTCAATTCATCCTTTGCCATGGGACAGCCTCCAAAACCTTTTATTGCCCCATCAAATCTATTGCAGCCGGCTTTATATGCAGCATCTACTTTTTCAAACCATTGGTTTGGGTGTGTATGCAAATGAGCCCCAAATTCTATGTTCGGGTAAAGAGGAATCAAATTCGAGAATAAATAGGAAATTGTTTCTCCGTTGGCTACGCCAATAGTATCAGAAAGAGATAAAATCTCCACTCCCATTTTTGACAAAATATCTGTCCACTTTGCAACCTTATCTACATCCCATGGATCCCCGTAAGGGTTACCAAAACCCATAGACAAATATGCAACTACTTTTTTATTTGTCTTATTTGCAATATTTAAAATGTCACTTAATATACTTAAAGATTGTTCAATAGTTTTACCCGTATTTCTCATTTGAAAATTTTCTGATATGGAGAAAGGGTAACCTAAATAATGAATTTCGTCAAACTTACAGGCATCCAGTGCCCCACGAACATTTGCAACAATTGCCAATAATTTACTTTTTGATTCAGAAAGATCTAATTGAGATAAAACATCTGCTGTATCTCTCATTTGTGGAATGGCTTTGGGTGAAACAAAACTCCCAAAATCAACAGTGTCAAAACCAACTTTTAATAAAGAATTGATATAGGTCACTTTCTTCTCCGTTGGTATAAAATGAGACTTAATGCCTTGCATGGCATCACGTGGGCATTCTATAATTTTGACTTTCTTCATTTAAATTCAAATATACAAGAAAATTATTCATAACTGTATTCAAATCTTTGATCGAGTTCAGGTTTCTATTTATTTGAAAACAAAATATAAATTCCGATAACTATAAAAACAATCATTTGAAACCAATGTAAATACCTCTCAAACTTTTTATTTCCTCTAAGAAATGAAGTCAACTTATCGGAAATAATGGCGACAAAACTAAATACAAAAAAAGCCTGCATCATAAACAATACACCAAGTATATAAATTTGCTGAATAATATTTCCATTAGATTCAATTATAAACCCAGGAAAAAAAGCAAGAAAAAATATAACAACTTTAGGATTTAATAAATTCATGATAAATCCTTGTTTATATAAGGAAAGTAAGGATCTTTTTTGATTATTGATCTCTTCTAATTCAATTTTAGCCGAGCTTTTATAAGTTCTATATGCCAGATAAAACAGATATGCTGCTCCAAAGAGTTTGATTACAAAAAATAAGATCTCTGATCTTTGGATCATGACAGCGACTCCAAACGCAATAAGAGTTGTATGAATGATGATACCGCTAACCAATCCCAAAGCTGTAACAATTCCGTATTTCTTACCATTGGTGATACTCTGCATGATCACATAAATAATATCCGGTCCCGGCATGAAAGTCAGCAAAACCGATGCGGTTAAAAAAGGAATTAAAACATTTGTATCCACAATAAGTGTTTAAGTGTAAATATAAAAAAGATTTATAAAAGTCATGGTTGATTGATCATCATTCCATCTACAATAAAATTGATCAAAAAAAAACCCATAACATAAGCTATGGGTTTTCGTATATTAAAAAATTCTTGTTCTACAAAGAAGCAGAGTACTCTAACAAATCAATAATTTTTGTTGAATATCCATACTCATTATCATACCAGGAAACAACTTTGATAAAGTTATCGGTTAAAGCAATACCAGCTTTAGCATCAAATACAGAAGTTTGAGTTTCTCCAACAAAATCCTGTGAAACTACTAACTCCTCAGTATATCCTAAAATTCCTTTTAATTCACCTTCAGAAGCCTCTTTCATTACCTTACAAACTTCTTCATAAGTAGCTCCTTTTTTGATATTAACAGTTAAATCAACAACAGAAACATCCATTGTTGGTACTCTGAATGACATACCAGTTAGTTTTCCATTCAAAGAAGGAATTACTTTTCCAACAGCTTTTGCAGCTCCGGTTGAAGAAGGAATAATATTATGAATTGCTGCTCTACCACCTCTCCAGTCTTTCATAGACGGACCATCAACTGTTTTTTGAGTTGCTGTTGTTGCGTGAATAGTTGTCATTAAACCTTCCGTAATCTCAAAATTATCATGTAAAACTTTAGCAACAGGCGCTAAACAGTTTGTTGTACAAGAAGCATTTGAGAAAATAGTATCTGATTCTTTTAATTCTTTATGATTTACTCCCATTACAAACATTGGAGCATCTGGAGAAGGTGCAGAAATAATTACTTTTTTAGCACCACCTTTGATATGTCTTCCGGCTCCTTCTAAACTAGTAAAAATACCTGTTGCTTCAATCACATATTCTGCTCCTACTTCATCCCATTTATGATCTTCAGGATTTCTTTCAGCAGTAACTCTAATTGTCTTACCATTTACGATCAGATGACCATCTTTAACACTAACTTCACCATCAAATCTACCGTGAACTGAATCATACTTTAACATATAAGCTAGATAATCTGCACCTAAAAGATCATTGATCGCAACCACTTGTACGTTATCTCTTTGGGTAGCTACTCTTAATGCTAATCTACCTATTCTACCAAATCCGTTAATTCCAATTTTAATCATTTCTACTTATTTTAAATTAATTATTTATTTAAACTGACATAATATCAGCTATTCTTAATATTTCTTTATTCATTTTAACATTTTCCTTAATTGCCTTTTCCAATTCAACAGGAACCATTTGATTGTTTTGAATACCAACCATCAAATTTGATTTTCCATCAATCAACAATTCCACGGCCTTTACCCCCATTCTACTGGCTAAAACGCGATCAAAACAACTTGGCGATCCTCCCCTTTGCATATGCCCTAAAATAGAAACTCTTGCTTCATACTGAGGTAAATTCTCTTCCACATATTTTGCAAGCTCAAAAACATTATCACCTGTTTTATCACCTTCTGCAACTACAACGATACTGGATGTTTTACCGGAACGACGACTTTTTTCCAAAGAGATCAATAATCTATCCAGACCCATATCTTCTTCAGGGATTAGAATTTCTTCTGCCCCTGCACCAATTCCCGCATTTAATGCAATAAAACCAGCATGCCTACCCATTACTTCCACAAAAAACAAACGATTATGCGAACTTGCGGTATCTCTTATTTTATCTATCACTTCAACAGCAGTATTGAGAGCTGTATCATAACCTATAGTAAAATCAGTTCCATATATATCATTATCAATCGTACCGGGAATACCAACTACAGGGAAATCAAACTCTTTGCCAAAAATCATTCCTCCTGTAAAAGATCCATCACCTCCTATAACTATTAAGGCATCAATCTCTTCTTTAACTATATTTTTATAGGCTTTTTTTCTTCCTTCAACAGTTCTAAATTCATTCGATCTGGCTGTTTTTAATATAGTTCCTCCTTTTTGAATAATATGATGAACACTTCTGGCATCAAATTTTACTATATCTCCCTCGATCAAACCCTGATAGCCACGATAAATACCTGCACAATCTAACTTATAATAAGAGATTGTTCTCACTACAGCACGTAATGCGGCATTCATACCCGGAGAATCACCTCCGGAAGTCATAACTGCGATCTTTTTTATGTATTTTTTCATGTTTTTTTTAAAAAATCACACAAAAATACTAATAAATTAACTATTTAACATTCTTTGAAATGATTTAAAACTTAAAACCGTAAAAAATTAACAATTTGATAACATTAAAACCCTGACTCAGTTTTATTTCCATAATTGTATGAATTTAAAAACCTTTTCCAGAATTTCCTGCAAAAATGGTTTATACTTTTGGATTTTTCAAAATAGAGTTTAACTAATCAAAAGTGATATCTTCTAAAAGCCTCTAATGCAGCATAATCTGCCAAACCTAAGTCATTGTATTTTTTAGCAGTCTCTTTATTTCTATCTTCAGCTCTCATCCAAAACTCCCGGGAATCATCTCCCTGAAATAACACACCATCTTTTTGTGACTGATGATAAAAAATTGCCTGCCTTTTTTTCTTTACCTGATCTGGACTCATCGGAACAGCCATTTCAATTTCATGAATATCCCATTCATGCCATGCTCCTCTATACAACCAAACCCAACAATTATCCATGTATTTTTCATTTTTTAATTCCTTTAAGGAAAGGAATAAAGCATCTAAACAAACTTTATGTGTACCATGAGGATCTGCAAGATCACCTGCTGCATAAATTTGATGAGGTTTTATGGATGAGATCAGATCATTCATAATTTTTATGTCTGTTTCACTTAATTTTCCTTTTATAACCTTTCCTGTTTCATAAAATGGAAGGTTAAGAAAATGAACATTCACATCAGGTACACCAAGATATCTCGTTGCTGCAATTGATTCTTTTCTACGTATCAATCCTTTTAATTTCCTAACCTCAACGGTATCCATATCAAATTCCTTCTTATTACTAATATCCTCAATAATCTTTTGGGCATTAGAATTCCCTCCATTAAGAACAAGTGCAACTTCTGCAAATTTCAAGGCTTCTTTATCAGATACTGCAATATTTCCAGATGTTTGGTAAGCTATATGTACCTCATGCCCCTGTTCAACCAATCGATCAAAGGTACCTCCCATGGAGATCACATCATCATCAGGATGTGGACTAAAAATAATAATTCGTTTTTTGGATGGGTTTTTTCGTTCAGGACGATTCGTGTCATCTGCATTTGGTTTACCTCCCGGCCAGCCTGTAATGGTATGTTGTAGATTATTAAACATTTTAATATTCAAATTGTAAGCCGAACCATGTTCAATCAACAGATTTGACATTCCATTATTGTTATAATCCGAATCTGTTAATTTTAAAATGGATTTTTGTTTTAACTTACTTAACCAGACGGAAGCTTTTAAAGTGGAGGATTCAGTCCATTCACATGGTTTTACCAGCCAAGGTGTTTTAATTCTTGTTAATTCCTGAGAAGCCCCTTTATCTAAAACAAATGTGATATTATCATGATTTTGTAAGTAAGATGAAGGTATTTCGGAAGTAATTTCTCCTTCTATTGCTTTTCTTACAACTTCAGCCTTATTAATACCCCAGGCCAGCAATACAATTCTTTTAGCTCTTCGTATTGTGCTAATACCCATTGTGATAGCTACTCTCGGGACATTTTCAATTCCTAAAAAAGCAGAGGATGCATCCACTCGTGTAATATGATCTAATGTAATATTCCGAGTTCCTGAATTATAGTGAGAACCCGGTTCGTTAAATCCAATATGACCTGTTCTACCAATACCAAGTAACTGAAAATCTAAGCCTCCAACTTCCCTAATCTTCATATCATAATCGATACAATACTGATGAATTTCATCACTTTTAATGGTACCACTTGGAATATTAATATTTTCAGGGAGGATATCAATATGGTTAAATAAATGAACATGCATAAAATGCCAGTAACTCTGCGTATTTTCCGGTTTCATCGGATAATACTCATCTAAGTTAAAGGTAATCACATTTTTAAAACTTAAACCTTCTTCTTTATGCAGGCGAACCAATTCTTCATAAACATCTATTGGAGATGAACCTGTAGCCAGTCCAAGAACACATGTTTGATTCTGTAAAGCTTTTACTTTTATCAGGTTTGCGATCTCATGTGCAATAATGATAGATGCTTCTACGGAATCATCAAATATTACATTGTGAATTTTTTCTAATCGGGTATCTTCAAATTTACCGGCTTCCGTATATTTTATAATATCAATTTCCATAAGTTATTATTAAGGCATTTATTTAAATTCTAATTAATTATACAAATTTCCAACAAATCAATGATAGTAAAAAATAAATTCGACTAATAACATTATTTTGGGGATAAAAA
>JAOZTG010000127.1 GCA_029939235.1 Flavobacteriaceae bacterium | reverse complement strand
GATCGTGCTATAAAGGTTTAGTTCAACTATTAAATTTAAATTCGCATTTTAAGCTTTTCAAAATAGAGTTTCACTAAAAAAATCCCCGAAGAGAAAATCTTCGGGGATTGGATTTATGTTTTTTTGACTTAACTAACCTTTTTTTAGCTTCTCCAAGCCATCCTGAACAATTTTGATCAATTCTCCTTTATTAGCAGAATTTGATTCTTTTTTGATCTCTAAAACCTGTTCTAAAACCTGAATGGAGATCTTATCAACGCCATATTGTTTGTATTGTAAACCGGCATTGACAAAATTATTGACTAAATTTTCTGTAACTTCTTTATCATCACTTGCTGCTACCCATTGAAACCCCTCTTTATAAGCATTGCTCTTGGCTCTTGTATCTGCAAAGAACATCCCTTCCACAATATTATCAGCAATAAAAGGCATTTGTGATTCTGTTTTATTTAGGATGTACACTGGAATTAGCACATCTTTCAAACTTTTTTTATCCAATTCATTATCCACAGATAAAGCAAATTTAAGCGCAGCCTCTTTGTCTAATTTCGATAAAGCCATTAAAGAACTTCTTTTTACTGCATTTGAATTGCTTTGCAAACCTTTATTAAATAAAGGAATATATTTTGCATCTTCCAGTATTTCAAGCTGTGAAATAGCAGCTGCTCTAACCAAAGTTTTCTTATCATTTACTGCTATGTTTTCCAGTTTTTTGATGGCAGTTTTTGCATTAGGTTTTGAAACATCCAGTTTTTGAATTGCCAGCACTCTTAATCCGTAATACTTATCATCCAATGCTTTTATAAGTGTTAAAAATGCCTGCTCATCCTTTTGATTCTCAGCAATAAACTCAATAGCCTCTCTTCTATCTTCGTATTTTGGTGCATTATTATACTGATAGATGAAATTCTCTAATGTTTTATTATCTTTTATCTCAGCAAGTAACACTCTATCTGCACCGGCATTGATCAAATGAGGTTTTTTTGTGTATTTAAATGAGAAAGATTTATTTTTTTCATCCACCCAAACATCATAACTTTTTGGTTTAGAATCTTCATAAATATCAATTGTCAACGGAAATTGAAAGAAATTATCTTGTTTCTGTTTGATCTCCACTGACACTATATTTGCCGACTCACTTACGGTATATTTTATATCTAATTTGGGATGTCCGTTGCTATAATACCATTGATTAAAGAACCAGTTCAAATCCTTACCTGAAACTTCTTCCAAAGCCAAACGCAATTGATGTGCCTCACCGGTTCCAAATTTATGATCGTTTAAATATAATTTTAATCCCTCTCTGAATGCACTGTCACCCAGGTAGTTTCGCAACATGTGTAAAATTGCACCTCCTTTTTGATAAGAAACCCCATCAAACATATCTTCCCGTGAATTGTAATGAAAGCGAACCAGATCTTTTAATTCATTTTCCGGACTCATATATCCCTCAATCTCACTATGTCTGTGAGCATCAGCAGCATCAGCACCATATTTGTACTCTTGCCATAAATACTCGCTATAATTTGCAAATGATTCATTTACAGTAAGATTACCCCAGCTTTCTGTTGTAACCAGATCACCAAACCAATGATGAAAAAGTTCATGAGCGATGGTGTTTTCCCAGGTATTCTCATCAATAATATCACTGGATGTTTGATAAGCTCTTTCCATATGTAAAACAGCCGTTGTATTTTCCATGGCTCCACTAACATAATCTCTGGCAATCATTTGAGAATATTTTGGCCAAACATATTCCACACCGGTATAATCTGAATAAAACTGTATCATTTCCGGCGTCAGACCAAAAATATCTTTTGCAAAAGGTTCATATTCTTTTTCCACATAATAATTAACCGGAATATTTTTCCAATTATCTTTTATCACACTAAATTCACCAATTCCCATAAAAAACAAATACGGAGCATGTTTTTGGTCCATTTTCCAGTAATCAGTTCTTGTTCCGTCTTTATTATCCGTTTGGTTGATCAATAAACCATTGGAAAGTGATACATATTTATCCTTTACCGTTATATATATTTCCTGTGTAGATTTTTGATTAGGAGAATCAATGGTAGGAAACCAGCAACTGCTCGACTCTGTCTCTCCCTGTGTCCAAATCTGAGTTGGTTTTTTAGGGTCTGTTCCATCAGGATCAATAAAATAGAGTCCTTTAGCATCATTGATCGCTGCACTTCCTTCCTGTTTTACTTCTTCAGGCCTTGCTGTATATTTGATATAAATAGTATACTGATCACCTTTTGTATATATATTGGCCAGATTTATTTTTAATTTATTTCCGTCATATTCATATTTCAGCTCTTTACCATTTCTGGAAACTTTATGAATAAGCATGGCTTTAGCATCTAATTCCAGTTCAGATACATTATAAAAATGAGGTTCTAATGTGATCCATGCTTCTCCAAACAACTGTCGTTTGCCATAATCAAAGCCAACCTTTAATTTTGTGTGCACCAGATCATTGATTTTTTCTCTTTCGGCTCTGTAAATAGAATTTATTTCTTTTTTATCCTGTGCAGTTCCGGCAAATATTCCCAGAAAAAGAAAAACAAATAGTACTCTTAATTTCATAAGTTAATTTTTAATAGTTTTTAATTTGTCATTTGGAACACCCATAAATAATCTTTAAAACGTATGATAGTATTTTTTATCATGGATATTTCATAAATTTTTAGTTTAAGAAAAGCAAATATATGTTTTTAAAAATCATCTTAAGCGTTAAAGAATGGTTAAAAAAAACCGTTTTAGCATAAACTAAAACGGTTTTTTTACTTAATTTTTTAATATTTTATTTCTCTCCAAATTCACCCAAAAGTCCTTTAAATTGCGATAATGCCTTTCCATCTGCATCAAAATTCTTAAGATCTTTTGTCATTTTCATTATTTTTTCAGGATCCATCTGATTTCCTAAAACTCTTGCCAAAGCAAATCCTTTATTTTTATCAGATGCGAACAATATAAATTCTTTTACAGCATCTTCTTTTCCTAAAAATTTAACAATGATATTTGCTTTTTCATGCTTCACTCTGATCAATTCACTATAACTATCATTTTTTAGGATCGACTTCACTTTATTTAACTCTGTTAAATAAGCATCTTTGTTTTCATCATTCAATTTAAAAGCCAGCACATTTAACTTCTTAATTGTTTGCATGGTTTCTTTTGTTTCATCAGAAACATTATCTCCTAAACTCACCATGCTTGCAGGTAGATCTAGGCTAATGAAATTGTCATTATTCTGATTATCAACATAATATTTTTGCAAACTTGGTCTTGTACTGCAGGAAACCAAAACGAATAAGACAATGATGGCAGATGTTAAAAATATATTTATTCTTTTCATGATTTGTTTTTTTATGATTTATTTGCTTTTTCCAAATGCTCACCACCGGGAAGATCCATTTTTTCAGTAAGTTTTGAAATTTGTTTCAGATCAATATCACCTGTAAGATAAATAATCACTGTTTGGTTTTTACCTGATT
This sequence comes from Flavobacteriaceae bacterium, assembly GCA_029939235.1. Classification (GTDB taxonomy): domain Bacteria; phylum Bacteroidota; class Bacteroidia; order Flavobacteriales; family Flavobacteriaceae; genus Lutimonas. The sequence continues at coordinate 5,467 of JAOZTG010000127.1, read as the reverse complement.
TTTCGGAACCATCTTTAACAAACATGAATAACTCTTTCACATAATCGGCATTTTTACCCTCTTTTACATAGATCTTTACATTGCTTTCACCATCTTTGACACGCATCAATTCTTCTAGATTAGCTTTAACAAGATAATTCTTCACTTCTGTTTCCATTTGTTTTGCTACAGATGAATTTTCCGTTGCAAAAACCTTTAAAGTATTGATATTTTTGATCAGGTTTAGATATTCATCATCCGATTCTGACCCAATTTTACTCATCATAGAAAATGCCTTTTGATTTACTATAACGGAGGTAACTCCATCAATATCCTCAAATTTATCAAATTGAGATTGTGCATTCATAAAAAAAGGAGTCGTTATCAAGGCAACTGCTATTATTAACTTTTTTATTTTCATAATTTCTATTGTTTAATATTTATTTATTTTTAAAAATTCTATTTTGTGTATCTTCGAAAACCTGCAACTGTGCAATTGCATTGTTTCCTTTATTTAATGTTTTTGAAATAAGATCCAAAGCTTTTTGTGTCTCGGCGTAAGCCAGTCTTGCTTGTTCCTTTTCTCTTAAATTATTTTGATATACCGAGAAAATTCCTACAAAAAACACGAGCATTGCTGCAACCGACAACCATTTTAGATAATTTTTATTTTGTTTTTTTGGTAAAGTAATACTTTTGTTTGAGTGCTCCAATGAGCTATTTTTAAAGTAGGTAAATATACTTTTATAAGATTCTAAATGAGCAGGAACATCATTATTAGAAAAATAATCTTTTAATAGTTTTTCTTCCTCCAAAGTAGTTTCAGCCTCTACATATTTTTTAATTAATTTTTCGATCTTAACCAATTCCATACTGCTGTTTTTTTATTAATTTTTCCCTTAAAGCTTTTCTGGCTCGTGACAATGCCACCCTGATTGCTGTTGGCTCCATATTTAATATTTTCCCTATTTCTTCAAATTCATAGTTTTCAATATCCCTTAACTGCACGATCATTCTTTGTTTTTCCGAAAGATCTTTCATTAGTTCCTTTACAATGTCAACTTCATCATTAACTTCAATCTCATTTTGCAACGAAATATTCTCATCTTTATAATTACTGTGAACCAGTTTTAAATTACCGGCTCTTTTTGATTTGAGTTGATCCAGACAGTAATTTTTAGTCATTCGCATGGCATATGCCTCCACATTGTCATATGTCTCAATCTTCTCTTTGTTTTTCCATAATTTAAAATAAAGCTCCTGTGTTGCATCATCTGCCTCATCACGGGAAACCAACAGCCTCTTTGCCAATCGGTACACCTTGTCTTTAAAGGGTAAAACTTTTTCTAAAAAATCTTTCTGATTCATTTAATAACTCTAAATCTTTTCAATTATGCATACAACCTTATGACGAACAACATATTGTTTTGTTACATGGTTAAATATAAAATGTAATTTATTTTGTATTTTGCGACAATTAATTTACTAAAAAAATCAAATATGAAGAAGTTTTTTGTTTTAGCGATATTGTTTATTGGATTATTGATACCTGCTGCTTGTAGTGATGATGATGGTGAAGAGCAAATTGAAATACCCGAAGTAACGGAAGAGATTGAAATTCAGGATTTTATTTGGCAGGGATTGAATTTGTTTTATTTATGGCAGGGAAGTGTTCCTAATTTAAATGACAATAAGATCAAAGATCAGACTGCATATGTCAATTATTTAAAAGCAAATCCAAATCCAGATGATTTCTTTGAAAGTTTGATCTATAATAGGGAAACAGTAGATAAATGGAGCTGGATCGTTGATGATTATATTGAACTGGAAAATTCTTTTGCAGGAGTTTCAAAAAGTAATGGTGTAGATTTTGGTTTGGTTCAATTTTCGGGGAGTAATGATATATTTGGATATGTGCGTATGATCTTACCAGATTCAGATGCATCTGATAAAGATATCAAAAGAGGTGATATTTTTACAACAGTTAATGGACAACAATTAACCATTAACAATTATCGCGATTTACTTTTTAATCAGGATGTTGATACGTATACATTAGATCTTTCTGAAATTATTGACAATACTGTAACTCCAACTGGGGTGAGCGTTACACTTACCAAATCTGAATATACCGAAAATCCTGTTTTTATAACCAAAACTTTTGAAGAAGATGGTCATAAGATTGGATATTTGATGTATAATAGTTTTACAGCAAATTTTGACACTGAGTTAAATGATGCCTTTTTATTTTTTAAAAATGAAGCAATTACTGATCTGATCCTTGATTTTAGATATAATCCGGGAGGGAGAGTTTCAACAGCAGTATCTTTGGCAGGTATGGTTACCGGTCAATTCAAAGGTGAATTATTTACCAAGGAAAAATGGAATTCCAAATTACAAACAGAATTAGAAAATACACACCCGGACTGGCTGACAAATAATTTCTCAGATAAAATGTCAAACGGCCAAATGATCAATAGTTTAAATCTAAATAAAGTACACATTATTATAACAAGAGGATCCGCCTCAGCAAGCGAGTTAATTATCAATGGGCTGAATCCTTATATAAGCGTTATTAAAGTTGGAACAAAATCATCGGGAAAATACACCGCATCTGTAACCCTATATGATTCAAATGATTTTGGAAGAGATGGAGCCAATCCAAGACATAAATATGCTATGCAACCAATTGTTTTAGAAGAAGTAAATAAATTGGGTGAAAATGATAAAGATGGTTTTGATCCGGATATTTTACTTGAGGAAGATCTTGCTAATTTAGGCGTATTAGGAGAAGATGATGAACCTCTGCTAAGAGCTAGCATCCATGATATTTTAGGCGTTTCCGGAAAAATTATTCAAACAAAAGGTATGGATTATGAAATTATCACAGATTCAAAAATGCATACAATTTTAAAAGACAATATGTTTGTTGAAAAAGAAGAGATCAGACAATTATTCAAAAAAATTAATATTGATTTAGAATAATTTATGCGAATTGATAAATATTTATGGTGTACCCGATATTTTAAAACCAGAAGCATTGCTACAGAAGCCTGTAAAAAAGGTCATATAAAATTAAATGGCAGTAATGTAAAACCGTCTAAAGATGTGTTTTCAGGCGAAAAATTAATCATTCGTAAAAATCAGATCAATTATGAGATCCTGGTTTTAGGAATACCAAAAAGCAGGGTTGGCGCCAAACTGGTTGATCTTTACAGAAAAGATATTACTCCACAAGAAGCTTTTGATAATCAGGAATTACTAAAATACTCCAAAGATTATTACCGTAAAAAAGGAACCGGCAGACCAACTAAAAAAGACCGACGGGATATTGATGAATATACGGATGAAGAAGATTGATTTAAACAAGATTGTTATTTCATAAAATCTTTGCGCATCTCTGTGAAACAGCCCTATTAACTAGATTGATAAAATTTTATATAGGTTGACCTGAAACACAACCTTGTTGTTTTAAATCACAATTATTAGCATGTACCACAAAAGCAAAAATGAATAACAAATCTAAATTTCACAAAAAATATTGGGAAAACAATTATAAAAACAACCAGATTGGCTGGGATATTGGGTATGCATCCCCTCCTATCACAAACTATATTGATCAATTAAACAATAAAGATCTTTCCATTTTAATCCCCGGTGCAGGAAATGCCTATGAAGCAGATTATTTATTCCATAATGGTTTTAAAAATATTACAATTTTAGATATTGCCGAACAACCACTTAAAAATCTACAAGATAGAATTCCTTCTTTTCCCAAAGAAAATTTAATTCAGGGTGATTTTTTTAGTCACATACCTACATATGATCTGATTGTTGAGCAGACATTCTATTGTGCTATTTCACCTGAATCAAGATCAAAATATGCAGATAAAACCTTTGAATTATTGAACAGTGGAGGTAAATTAGTTGGCTTATTATTTGACTTTCCTTTGACAGAAGAAGGACCTCCTTTTGGAGGATCATTACACGAATATAAAAACACCTTTTCGGAAAAATTTCATATCAATGTCTTGGAATCTTCATTTAATTCCATAAAACCACGTTTGGGAAGAGAACTTTTTATTATTTTTGAAAAGAAATAAAAAAAATATTTTATGAATCGGACAATCATTTTAACCAATCAACAAATAAATCATAAAATAAGAAGAATTGCTTACGAGGTATATGAAAACAATATTGATGAAAAGGAGATTATTTTGGCAGGTATTAAAAACAAAGGTTTTATTCTTGCAAAAAAATTAAAAAAAGCATTAGAATCCATCTCTGATATTAATGTGCAGCTTTGTGAAGTAAAGATCAATAAGAAAAGTCCGCTTGATAAAATAGAAACTTCTCTTGATCCTGCTGACTATAAAAACAAGTCACTTGTTTTGGTCGATGATGTATTAAATTCAGGGACCACCCTGATCTATGCTACCAGACATTTTTTAGACGTTCCTTTAAAGCAGTTTAAAACAATGATCTTAGTTAACAGAAACCATAAAAAATACCCTATAAAAGCTGATTTTAAAGGAATTTCTCTTTCCACTTCTTTACAGGAACACATTTCAGTTGAATTTGAGAATAATTCTGCAATTGCTTATTTAAATTAATAAAAAACGCCTTTGATTGATCTTACTATTTGTAAGATATTTTCAAAATAATTAAGTGAATACTAATACTTTGTATAGCTTTGTATTCTTTGGATATCTTTGCAATACAGCCACAAAAACTGACCTGATAGGGAGGGTTTTTACCCAAAATTCCGCAGAGAAATTATAAAGGTCTCGTAAATAAATTAAATCAATTTACCTATTTCATCAACTATTTCATCAACATCTTTATTATCAATAACAACAATATGATTTGCTTGCTCATAAAAAGGAGCTCTTTCAAACAAATGTTTTGCAATAAACTCTGTTAATTTATCATCATTTAGGTTAGAAATAATAGGTCGGCTTGCTTTTTCACTGTGTAATCGATCGTAAAGCGTATTTAAATTTGCTTTTAAGTAGATGGAATTTGAATGAGTTTTTATCAAATCCATATTATTGGCATAACAAGGAGTACCACCACCCACAGCTAAAACAAAACTTTTTTCACTATTTAGTAATTCATTTAGATAGTTATTTTCCTTTAATCTAAAATAGATCTCACCTTTCTTATTAAAAATATCATTGATAGTATCTTTTTCTTTTACAGATATATAATCATCTAAATCTAAAGCTTTCATACCAAGTTTATTGGCCAGATTATTGGAAATTGTAGACTTTCCACTTCCCATATATCCTAATAAAACTACCTTCATAATAAATTGATTGTTAATGAATATTTATTTTTTACAAATATCTTTATTTTTTTTAAAAAAAGTCTTGTTTAATTAATAATTGATAGTATATTTGCATCCGAATTAATTGACCTGGTAGCTCAGTTGGTAGAGCATCTCCCTTTTAAGGAGAGGGTCCTGGGTTCGAGCCCCAGCCAGGTC
>JAOZTG010000027.1 GCA_029939235.1 Flavobacteriaceae bacterium | reverse complement strand
GGCAGAAAGAAAATAAGTTAGGCATTAGAGGTTCAGATACGCATTCACTTATGTTTAATGATGTAAAAGTACCCAAAGAAAATCGTATTGGTGAAGATGGTTTTGGTTTCACTTTTGCCATGAAAACTCTGGCCGGAGGAAGAATTGGTATTGCATCACAGGCTTTGGGAATTGCCTCTGGCGCCTATGAACTTGCTTTACAATACTCTAAAGAGCGAAAAGCGTTTGGTAAAGAAATTAGCCGCCATCAGGCAATTGCTTTTAAACTTGCTGATATGGCGACAGAAATCGATGCCGCAAGAATGTTGTGCTTAAAAGCGGCGTGGGATAAAGATCAAAAAAGCAACTATGATCTTTCAGGTGCTATGGCAAAATTATACGCTGCCGAAATGGCCATGCGTGTTACAGTAGAAGCTGTTCAAATTCATGGTGGATATGGTTACGTTAAAGAATATCATGTTGAAAGATTGATGAGAGATGCAAAGATCACCCAGATCTATGAAGGGACTTCTGAGATTCAACAAATTGTGATTTCAAGAGCTATTTTAAAGGACTAAAGCTTTTTGTTTATCGTTTGGTAGGTCATGCATTTTACTCTGGGGGTGAATCTAGCAGTTGTGAAGAGATTTTTCCCCTGAGTTGAACGTCATTAAACCCTTCATCTGATGACTCTTTTCACCACGGTTATCAGTCATCTGATGAATGGTTTTACTCATGTGAGTTTTATGAGTCACCTTATGAGTTTCGGATGAAAAAACATCATCCAACGACTCTTTTCACTACGGTTTTAGTTATCAGATAAATGATTTTACTCACATAAGTATTACTTCTATATTCACTATATTTGATAGTCATTTGATGGAAGACTAACAATTTAAACTTAGATAAGGCTTAATGAAAAAAATAATTCTTTTTTTGCTAATTAGTACAAATATCTTTGCCCAACAGGTAGATACTTTGACCGTTTTTAGCAATTCCATGCAAAAGAACATCCAAAATATTGTGATACTTCCTGACAATTATCAAAATCAGAATAAGGAATTCCCTGTCCTTTATTTATTGCATGGTGCTTATGGCGATTTTACGAACTGGATTACGAAGGTTCCTGAGATCAAGGAATATTCCAACCAATTTGATATGATCATTGTATGCCCAGACGGACATCCTTTTAGCTGGTATCTGGATAGTCCGGTTGATAAATCATTTCGATACGAAACCTACATCTCTAATGAACTGGTGACTGCTATTGATAAAAATTATAAAACAATTAATTCTACTAAAGGAAGAGCAATCACAGGTTTAAGCATGGGAGGTCATGGTGCTTTTTATTTGGCTTTTAAGCATCCCGATCTTTTTGGTGCAACCGGTAGTATGAGTGGTGGCATGAACTTTATACCTTTTGCACATAAGAAAAATTACGAACTTGCAAATAGACTGGGATCTTATGATCAATTTCCTGATAACTGGAAAAACAATACCATCATCAATATGACAGATCTTATTGCAGGGAAAGATTTAAAAATCTTATTTGATTGTGGAATTGACGACTTTTTATACGACACGAATATAGAGTTGCATAAAAAAATGATCCTACAAAAAATTCCGCATGATTATATAGAACGCCCCGGAAGACACACCTGGGATTATTGGCGAAATTCAATAAAATATCATGTCGTGTTTTTTGATACATTCTTTAAAAAAAATACTAATTGATAAGAATTTGTATGATGAAAAATATCTAAATTTATTTATCTTTGAAGTATAAATCAACCAAATATGTCGTTTATAGATTATTATAAAATACTCGAAATCCCTAAAACTGCTTCTGATAAAGATATTAAAAAAGCATACCGTAAACTTGCTAGGAAATATCACCCGGATGTAAATACCAATGATGAAACTGCCAAAAAGAAATTTCAGCAGATAAATGAAGCAAATGAGGTTTTAAGTGATACCGAAAAAAGAAAGAAATACGATAAGTACGGTAAGGACTGGGAACATGGTGAAGCTTATGAAAAAGCTCGTCAGCAACAGCAACAACAAAATCAATATTCCGGTGGGGGACAGCATTTTTCAGGCACTGGTGGAGCGTATTCTGAAAGTGATTTTTCCGATTTTTTCGGATCTATGTTTGGCGGAGGCAGGCAAAGCGAAGGTAGTACGCACCGTAAATTCCGTGGACAGGATGTCAATGCAACTTTACAACTTAATTTGACCGATGTTCTAAAAACTCAAAAACAGACTCTCACCATAAATGGAAAAAAAATCAGATTAACCATTCCGGCTGGTGTGGAAAATAACCAAACTATTAAGATCAAAAATCATGGTGGTAAAGGAGCAAATGGAGGTCCAAATGGTGATTTGTATATTACTTTTCAGATATTAAACAATACAAGATTTAAACGTGGAGGGAAAAACCTTTATACAGCAGTTGATCTTGATCTATACACTGCGATCCTTGGTGGCGAAAAAACAATAGACACTTTAAATGGAAAAGTTAAGTTAAAGATCAAACCCGAAACACAAAACAATACAAAAGTAAAAGTTAAGGGAAAAGGCTTTCCTGTTTATAAAAAAGAGGGAGAATATGGTGATCTTTTTATCACCTACCATATAAAAATGCCAACTAATCTAACAAATAAGGAAAAGGAATTGTTTAACGAATTGTCAAAATTGAGATAAGATGAATACAAAAGACCTGATACCTATAGAGCAGTTTTGTAAAGTTTATGAAATTGAATTTTCATTTATCAATTCATTAAATGAGTATGGATTAATTGAATTGATCTATGTCGATAAAGATGAATTTATTAAATTAGAAAAAATAAAAGAACTCGAAAAGATCATTCGTTTACACAATGATCTTGGTGTCAATTTTGAAGGAATTGACATTATAACCAACCTGATGCATAAAATTGATTCTCTTCAAAAAAGATTGAATACTATTGAAAACCAACTTGACGTTTATAATGACTAACCCCCTGTTTTATTTAGCAATTGATTAAAATATAAGTATTTTACACAAGAACCCCCCTTTCAAAAACATGCATCTAAATTTGAAAACAAATATTCTCATGCAAAAATAACTTTTGTTTGATAAATTGAAATTACTTTGCTATTAATTTTTTAATTTTCTTATTTATTTTCTTCTTTATTGAGAATATTACATTATTATCTTATTTTAACAATATTTATTAAATAATACGTAATATTTTAATTATTTTTGTGAAAATTACCCAATAATATGACGTATAAGAAACAAGGGCTGTATTTACCTGAATTTGAACATGATAATTGTGGAGCAGGATTTATTTGCAGTCTAAATGGAGAAAGCACAAATCAAATTATTCATGAAGCACTTAAAATACTCACCAAATTAGAACATAGGGGAGCTGTAAGCTCTGATGGGAAAACCGGTGATGGTGCTGGGATCTTAATTGATATACCTTTTAAATTTTTCACCAAAGTTTGTAATTTTAAACTACCAAAACAGGGTGAATATGCTGTGGGAATGATTTTTTTACCTCAGCATGTCAATCAGTATAATTATTGCATCAAGGTTTTAGAAGAAGAAATTGCTGATCAGGGATTAGAGATTTTAGGATGGAGAGATGTTCCGGTAAAATCAGAACATTTGGGTAAAATTGCAACAAAAACTGAACCAAAGATCAGACAGGTTTTTGTTGGTAAAAACGAACAAAAATTAACTGACTTTGAATTCAATGCCAAAGTATTTTCTGCCAGAAAAATAGCCGAACATAAAATTAACGACTCTAAACTTAAGGATAGTAACCTGTTTTATATACCAAGTTTTTCAACTAAAACTTTGATATACAAAGGGTTATTAATACCAGAAGATATTCGAAATTATTATGAAGATCTCTCTGACCCTGATCTTATTACCCGACTAGCCTTGGTACATCAGCGATTTTCAACCAATACTTCCCCTTCATGGGATCTGGCACAACCATTTCGTTTTATGTGCCATAATGGTGAGATCAACACTTTACGTGGAAATGTTAGCAGAATGCGAGCAAGGGAAGAGTTAATGAAGAGTAAAGTTTTTGGAAAAGAGATCAAAAATATTTTTCCGGTTATTTTAAAGGGAAAATCAGATTCAGCTGCTATGGATATGGTAGTTGAAATGTTATTGATGACAGGCAGAACCCTGCCGGAAGTAATGATGATGATGGTACCGGAAGCATGGGAAAAAGATGACACCATGCCTGATGGTAAAAAAGCTTTTTACGAGTACAACTCTTGTGTGATGGAACCCTGGGACGGGCCGGCATCGGTACCTTTTACCGATGGAAATTATATTGGAGCATTATTAGACAGAAATGGCTTGAGACCATCCAGGTACAGTGTGACAAAATCGGGTTATGTGGTGATGTCTTCTGAAATTGGAGTTTTAGATCTTAAACCTGAAAACATTGTCAAACACGGAAGGTTAGAGCCCGGTAAAATGTTTTTGGTTGACATGAATGAAGGAAGGATCATTGAAGATGAGGAAATAAAAAACAAAATAACATCTAAACATCCGTACAGAAAATGGTTAAATACAAATCTGCTTCCTCTGTCTGATGTTCCATATACAGGGAATACCTGCCCAATTGAAATAATTCCTTACAAAACCAGGCAACGAATGTTTGGATACACCATGGAAGATATTGATACGATTGTCAAACCAATGAGTAAATCAGGAAAAGAAGTATTAGGATCTATGGGAACAGATACACCTCTCGCAATTCTATCTGACAAACCTCAATTATTATACAATTATTTCAAACAACTTTTCGCTCAGGTAACCAATCCTCCACTAGATGGAATTCGTGAAGAGATTATTACAGATATTAGTCTGGCGATTGGAGAAGACAGAAATATTTTTGAAATAACACCTGAACATTGTAAAAAATTAAAAATTCAGAATCCGGTTATTTCCAACAATGACCTTGACAAAATAAAAAATATTAGCCATCCCGACTTTAAAACCTGTGTAATACCAATACTTTATGATATTAAAAAAGGATTAAATGCTTTGGAAAAAGCATTGGATAATATGATATCAACCGCTTCGAATTCAATTGATAACGGTTGTAATATCATCATCCTTTCCGATAGAAATGCAGATAAAGAGAACGGACCTATTCCTCCATTGTTGGCTTGCTCCTATTTACATCACTCATTAAACGAATTAAAAAAGAGATCAAAAATTGGTATCATCATTGAATCAGCTGAGCCACGTGAACCACACCATTTTGCGACTTTATTTGGTTATGGTGCAAGTGGAATTAATCCATACATGGTAAACGAAATTATTAGGGAAAAAGTAAGAAACGGTTCTATAAACGGAATTGATTCAGAAAAAGCTGTTCAAAACTTTAACAAAGCCATTGGAAAAGGAATTTTAAAGATCATGAACAAAATAGGTATCTCAACTTTACATTCTTATCGTGCTTCTCAAATATTTGAGGCGCTTGGACTAAATTCAAAATTTACCGAAAAATACTTTCCTCATACGCCTTCGCGAATTGAAGGTATAGGATTGTACGAAATTGAGCGTGAAATTTCAAAAAGACATAAGAAAGCTTTCTTTAAAAGTGATATTAAAAGTAATCTTGAACTACCTATTGGAGGAGATTACAGATGGAGAAGAAATGGAGAACGCCACATGTTTAATCCAACAACCGTTGCAAAATTGCAGCAAGCTGTTAGAATGAATAGCAAAGAAAGCTATCAAACTTATGCTGATGCTGTAAATGAGCAAACTAAAGAATTGATGACCTTGCGCGGGATGTTCGAATTTATAAATCTCGACCCTATACCAATTGAAGAAGTAGAATCATGGACAGAAATAGTTAAACGGTTTAAAACCGGCGCCATGTCATATGGATCCATCTCAAAAGAAGCTCATGAAAATCTGGCTATTGCCATGAACAGAATTGGCGGAAAATCCAATTCAGGTGAAGGCGGAGAAGATCAAAAAAGGTTCAGAAAAGACATCAATGGCGACAGCAGAAATTCGGCGATTAAACAGGTTGCATCAGGCCGTTTTGGAGTTAGCAGCCATTACCTGACAAATGCAAAAGAAATTCAAATAAAAATGGCTCAGGGTGCTAAACCCGGAGAAGGTGGCCAGCTACCTGGAGAAAAAGTATATCCATGGATTGCAGAAGTAAGAAATTCAACTCCTTATGTAGGATTGATTTCACCACCACCTCACCATGATATTTATTCGATCGAAGACCTGTCACAACTGGTTTTCGATCTTAAAAATGCAAACCGAAGTGCACGAATCAATGTAAAGCTCGTATCTGAAGTTGGGGTAGGAACAATTGCTGCGGGAGTTGCCAAAGCAAAGGCCGATGTGATTTTAATATCCGGTTTTGATGGCGGAACTGGCGCCTCGCCCCTAACATCTTTAAAACATGCGGGGTTACCATGGGAATTAGGCATTGCAGAAGCGCAACAGACTTTGGTTTTAAATCATTTAAGAAGCAGGATCGTTTTAGAATGTGACGGACAACTAAAAACAGGACGTGATGTCGCTGTGGCCTGCTTACTTGGCGCAGAAGAATTTGGATTTGCAACTGCTCCACTGGTAGCATCAGGTTGTATCATGATGCGAAAATGCCATTTAAATACTTGTCCGGTTGGAATCGCAACCCAGGATCCTGAATTAAGAAAGAACTTTAAAGGAAAACCTGAACATGTTATCAATTATATGTACTACGTTGCTGAGGAGCTAAGAGAGATCATGGCTAGTTTAGGTTTTAGAACCATCGACGAAATGGTTGGTCAGTCTCAAAAACTAGACAAGAATAGTGCCATTGACCATTATAAAGCAGAAGGAATTGATCTTTCTCCTATTTTGTACAGACCAAAAAACTACCGTTCAAGAACAAAATACAATACTGAAAAGCAAGACCATCAATTGGAAAACGTATTGGATTTTCAGATAATTCAAGATGCACATCTCGCAATTTACCGAAAAGAGAAAATGCAACTCTCCTATAAAATTCAAAATACCGACAGGTCTGTGGGAGCTATAACAAGTAATGAAATTTCAAAAATTTATGGAGCTTCCGGCTTACCAGATGACACACTTCAGGTGAATTTCACGGGATCGGCCGGACAAAGTTTTGGAGCGTTTACTACTTCAGGAATAACATTTACTGTTGATGGTAACACAAATGATTACCTTGGAAAAGGTTTATCCGGAGGTAAAATTATCATTAAAAAACCTAAAAAAGCAAAATTCAAAGCAGAAGAAAATATCATTGTTGGTAACGTTTGTTTCTACGGAGCAATAAAAGGTGAAACTTATATCAATGGTGTTGCCGGTGAACGTTTTTGTGTAAGGAATTCAGGTATTTCAGCGGTGGTTGAAGGAGTTGGAGATCATGGATGTGAATATATGACAGGAGGTACAGTGGTGGTTCTTGGTAAAACAGGTAGAAATTTTGCTGCCGGAATGAGTGGAGGCATTGCATTTGTTTACGATCCTGCTAAAAAGTTTAGAAATGGGCTATGTAATATGGAGATGGTTGACTTTGAAGAAATAGATGAATCTAAAGCGTCAGAGTTATATACTTTGATCGAAAATCATTTACATTATACAAACAGTAAAAGGGCAAAGAAAATTTTGAACACCTGGGATAAATCTATAAAAGATTTTATTTTAATAATGCCAACTGACTATAAAAAAGCATTGGAAAAAATTGCTAAGGAAAGATCAATGAACGAACAAATAACAATGACTTAAAATGGGAAAAATAACTGGTTTTATTGATTACAAGAGATTGAACGAAAAAAACAGACCTGTTAAAGATCGAGTTTTAAATTATAAGGAATTTACCATTCCTTTGACTGAAATAAATAAAGAACATCAGGGTTCCCGTTGTATGGACTGTGGAATTCCTTTTTGTCACAGTGCTTGTCCGTTAGGTAATTTAATACCCGATTTCAATGATCTGGTTCATCGAGATTTATGGGAAAGAGCTCTTGGGATATTACACTCTACAAATAATTTCCCTGAATTTACCGGTAGATTATGCCCCGCACCCTGTGAAAAATCATGTGTTTTAGGTATTATTGACAAATCAATATCCATTGAAAATATTGAAAAAAATATTGTTGAAAAAGGATTTAAAGAAGGATGGATCAAAGCACAGCCTCCTAAAGAGAGAACTGGTAATACTGTTGCTGTTGTAGGCTCCGGTCCTGCCGGATTAGCAACAGCACAACAATTAAATCGTGCTGGTCATTTAGTAACTGTTTTTGAAAGAGATGATGAGATTGGAGGACTTTTAAGATATGGTATTCCAAATTTTAAATTAGAAAAAGGGATAATTGACAGAAGAGTAAATCTACTAAAGGAAGAAGGAATTGAATTCATAACCAATGCAAATATTGGTGAGAACTATTCTATCAATAAATTAAATAGTTATGATGCAATTGTTCTGTGTGGAGGTGCAACAGTAAAAAGAAGTTTACCCACAAAAGGTGTTGATGCAACAGGAGTTGAACAGGCAATGGATTATTTAACCCAGCAAACAAAAGTATTATTCGATAAAAAAATCGATAGCAAACAGATATCTGCAAAAGATAAAAATGTAATTGTGATAGGTGGTGGTGATACTGGTTCAGATTGTGTTGGCACAGCAAACCGACAAGGAGCTAAATCAATTACGAATTTTGAGATTATGCCAAAACCTCCGGTTCACCGAAGCAAAAAAACTCCATGGCCTTATTGGCCTTTACAGTTAAAAACTACAAGTTCTCACAAAGAAGGATGCGACAGGAACTGGCTGATCAACACAAAAGAGTTTATTACTGATGAAAAAGGAAATCTAACAGGGTTAAAAACCATTGAGGTAGAATGGAAAATAATTCCGGGAAAAAGACCTGAGTTGATCGAAAAAGAAGGAACTGAAAAAATATGGCCATGTGATCTGGCACTTTTAGCATTAGGTTTTACCGGACCTGAAACAACCTTAAGTGACCAGTTAGGATTAAAACTGGATGAACGAAACAATTATAAGGCTCATAATTATCAAACCAATGTGCCTCATATTTTTACAGCCGGCGACATGCGAAGAGGACAATCATTGATCGTTTGGGCAATTAATGAAGGTCGGGAAGCAGCCAGAGCTGTGGATATTTATCTAACCGGAGATTCAAACCTGCCAGTAAAAGGCGAAGGTGATCTGCCGGACGTTTAAAATATTTTAGTACAATTTTACAAAATAAATTCATGCAATGATTAATAATAATCAAGGTATGAATTTTTTATTTTTTACTAAAATAGTCTTCTTTATTTAATTCCTTAAGATTCTCTTAAGATTTACAAAGTAGTTTTACACCCGTAAAAAAAGGATATTGGTCAATCAATTATCTGTAAAAATCAATCTTAACAATTAACAATGATGACAAAAAAAATTTTAACAGTTGCAATTCTAACTATTGTATTAAGCTCGTGTGTTTCGAAGAAGAAATACGTAGAATTGGAAACTGATTACATGAACACAAAGGGAGAATTGCAAAAAACAACCGTTGAAAAAGAAAACCTGGAAGCACGATTTGCTAAAATCGAAAAAAGAGTTGATGTGTATAACGGTCAAATAAACTCTTTACAAGAGGATAATATTTCACTTCAAAAGAGTAGTGATAAAAAAATGGCATTTGTTGGAAATGATCTAACCGTTCTGCCTAAAGATGTTCGTGTTAATTTAGATGCAACATTATCTAAATTATCCCCAGAAGAATTAGCAGGTGCTAAAACCTTAAAAGATTCTATGAATATTGCAATATCATATAAACTTAAAAAATCAATATCAGAAAATGAATTAGAACAGGATATTGATGTAAATATTGATAAAACAGTAGTTATGATCTCTGTGGCAGATAGTTTGTTATTCAGATCAGGAAGTTACCGAATCAATACAAAAGCTTATCCGTTCCTTCAAAAATTAGCTGATGTACTAGCATCAGAACAAAGCATGGATGTTATGGTCGAAGGACATACAGATTCCAGAACCATCCACACAGAAAGTATTATTGACAACTGGGATCTAAGTGTTAAAAGATCTACTGCAATTGTAAGATTATTACAAAATAAATATAAAGTAGATCCTTCAAGATTAATTCCTTCAGGGAGAAGTAGTTACCTTCCATTAACAGATAATAACACAAGGGAAAACAGAGCAAGAAACAGACGTACAAATATTATAATTTTACCTAATATCAATAAATTCTTTGCTTTGTTAGCCGAAGAAGAAGTTGTTGAGAATTAACAAACAAATTTGAAATATTGCATAAAAAATCCGGAATGAAAATTCCGGATTTTTTTTTGAACTGAATCAAAATTTAATCAACATTATCATGTAAAAAAGAGTTGTTAGATCTAAATTGTATATCATCATTTTCATCTGTCCCTAAAGTCATTCTTGATTGATTTTTATTCACCTCAGAAGATGGAGCATTATCATCTAAAGAAACACCCATTCTCTTGTAAGCAGGTTTATTTTCGATATCATCAATATTTTGGCTCATTTTGTTAACAAACTTATAATTGAAATCTTTCATCTTTTCTCTTCGGTCATCTGCCCTTTCTTTCAGCTCAGATATGGTCAGATTCAAAGGAGATACATCACTTTCATCTTCATCAATAATTACCTTTTTTGCTTTCGGTTCTGGTTCTTCACTTTCTCTAACCTTCAATTCAAAGTTCAAATTCTCATCTGATTCTTTTTTTTCATTTGAAATGGATTGCAATACATTCAATTCAGGAGCAAACTCCTCCTCTAAAGAAAAACGAATTGTCTCCTTTTTCAGAATTGGTTCCGGCTTGATCTCTTCCAACCCGATGATCTCTATCTCATTGATATCAATACTTTCAATTGTTTGTATTTTTGATTCTTTTTTCTGGATTGTATTTTGAATTGGAAGATCAAATGTAAATGAGATTTGATTTTCCTCTTCCATCTCAACCTGCTGTTCAGTTTCCTGTACTGGTGTAACGGTAGTGATCTCAAAATCATCATCAGACATAGGGCTTACATCCTCATAAACAACATGAATATCATTTGTATTTTGTGTTGTTTGTTCAATTACCGGTTGTTTTTCTTCCACTTCAAACTCACTAAGATCATGCTTGATCATTTCTGGTTTTGACTGTACAGGTGGAATTTCTTTTTTTTGTACAGTGATCGCTTTATCTTCAACTAATTTATGAACTATCTTTTTAGATTCTAATTTTGAAATCTGATTTTGCTGCTCCGGATTAAATCCTGTTGCGATAACAGTTACTGAGATGGAATCTTCTAAAGATTCATCTTCACCAACACCCATGATAATATCAACATTGGATTTTGCTTCTGATTGTATATAATCATTGATCTCACCAATTTCGTCAATGGTAACTTCTGTTTTTCCTGAAACAATTAACAACAATACATTTCTGGCTCCTTCTATACTATTATCATTCAATAATGGGGAATCCAGGGCTTTTGTAATAGCATTTTGCGCTCTGTTAGAACCTGATGCTGTTGACGAACCCATAATAGCAGTTCCGCTATTTGATAAAACAGTTTTCGCATCACGTAAATCAATATTTTGTGTATAATGATGTGTGATCACTTCTGCAATTCCAGTCGCGGCAGTTGCCAAAACTTCATCTGCTTTTGAAAAACCAGCTTTAAAACCTAAATTACCATAAACTTCTCTCAATTTATTATTATTGATAACCACCAAAGAATCCACATTCTCTCTTAAATTATCTATACCTTTTTGAGCTTGTTCATTTCTTGTTTTTCCTTCAAAAGAAAAAGGAATTGTTACAATACCAACCGTCAATATATCAAGATCCTTGGCTATTTTGGCTATGATTGGAGCTGCACCTGTTCCGGTACCTCCACCCATTCCAACGGTAATAAACAACATCTTAGCTCTGGTATTAAGCATGTTTTTAATGTCTTCCATACTTTCCATTGCCGATTGTTCACCAACTTTAGGGTTTGCTCCGGCACCCAGCCCTTCGGTCAATGTTGCACCTAATTGAATTTTAGATGGCACCGGACTACTATTTAAGGCTTGGGCATCTGTATTACATACCACAAAATCAACTCCTTTGATCCCTTTTTTAAACATGTGGTTTACAGCATTGCTGCCTCCACCTCCAACTCCGATTACTTTAATAACATTAGACTGATTTTTTGGTAAATCAAAAGATATGTTGTTAAATTCTGCACTCATAACTTCTTTTCTTTATTAGGTTTTCTTATTCTTTTATTAATTTCTTTATTCGGCGTTATCTAAAAAATCCCTGAATTTTTCACCCCATTTTTCAAAAATTGATTTTTGGGGTTTTGTCACAGGTTTAAACTCTTTATTAACTTTATTTGGTGTTTCTACAGGTTCATCTACGACAATATTTTTCTTGCTCTGGTCTTTCAAACCCTTCATTAACAACCCTACAACCGTAGCGTATAATGGACTTGACAGCTCCGTATCTGAATTACTTGCTAAATGTTCATTTGGATATCCAATTCGTGTATCCATTCCGGTAATATATTCTACCAATTGTTTGATATGCTTTAATTGCGCTCCACCACCTGTTAAAACAATTCCTGCAATTAATTTTTTCTTTGATTCTTCATGCCCATAGTTCTTGATCTCTAAAAAAACCTGTTCAACTATCTCAACAACACGAGCATGTATAATTTTTGAAAGATTCTTCAGTGTGATCTCTTTGGGTTCTCTTCCGCGTAAGCCAGGAATAGAGACTATCTCATTATCTTTGTTTTCTCCCGGCCATGCTGAACCAAATTTAGTTTTTAGCAATTCTGCCTGTTTTTCAATGATGGAACATCCTTCCTTTATATCTTCTGTAATCATACCTCCACCAAAAGAGATCACAGCAGTATGACGGATAATCCCATCTTTAAATATTGCGAGATCAGTTGTTCCTCCACCTATATCGATCAATGCCACTCCTGCCTCTTTTTCTTCATTGCTCAAAACTGCATCTGCAGAAGCCAATGGTTCTAAAGTAATGCTTGCCAATTCAAGACCAGCACTTTTTATACATCTTCCAATATTTCGAATCGATGACACCTGACCTACTACAACGTGGAAATTAGCTTCCAGCCTACCACCATACATTCCGATAGGCGTTTTAATTTCGGCCTGACCATCTACTTTAAAATCCTGTGGTAAAACATGGATGATCTCTTCTCCCGGAAGCATCACCAATTTATAAACCTGATTGATTAATTTTTCAATATCATCCTCATCAATGACCTGTTCAGAATTTGACCGAGTAATGTAATCACTATGATGCAGACTTCTAATATGCTGACCAGCAATTCCAACAACTACTTCTCTTATTTTTTCACCGGAAGCACTTTCTGCCTCATCAACCGCCTGCTGTATGGATTGTATGGTTTGGGTAATATTATTCACTACTCCACGGTGCACACCAAGGCTTTTAGCTTTTCCGGTTCCCAAAACCTCAATTTTACCATAGGCATCATGTTTCCCAACCATCGCAACAATTTTAGTTGTTCCGATATCCAATCCAACGGCTATGTTATTATTTTCCATATTTTACTTTTTTGTACAAACTACCTGATCTTTATACTTCAAATCAATAGTTTTGTAATTATTAAGAGTACTGTCAGCAATAACTTTTTGATAAAAAACTTTTAATTTATTAAATTTACCCTGCATGTTATTCAAATTACCAAACTGAATAATCTGATCACCAATACGGGTTTTTAATTTAAATTGATTTGTACTGTCTTTTTGGCTAATTCCAATGATCTGCTTACGCAAAAAGTCATCATTTTTAATATAATTTGCCAAACATATCATATCCTTACAATTACCTTCTTCAATTTCACTTGAACCCACAGGGACTCTGGCTGAGTAATTATCCGATAAAGGCATTTTCTCTCCCAACTTATCAAAATAATAAGAATTTTTATTATTTGCAATCCGTAAAATTGGTGTTCTTTGTTTAATGATAACTCCTAAATCCCCATTTATTCTTAGAAAAACCTCTGTGTTTTCAATCATTTTATTGCCTTGAATGAAGTTTTCCAAATTATTCAAATTTAAATTTTCTTTTGATTGATTTTTATCTGCTCCCAATTTTTGTATTAACAACTTATTAACCGTTTCGTAACTTATAAATAGGTTATTTCCATTTTCAAAAAACACATCAAAATCATTGGTTTTTTTCATGCTGTTTCTATGAGATGCAAAACCATATAAAGACACAACCAAAATTATTAGCAGTAAGATCTTGATATGTATAATATATTTCTTCATTTTTCGTTATTAAAACTATGACAATCAAAAAAATAATCCCCTTTATTTATTTTAACAGATTGCCATAGTTTTCAAAGTATTTAGCACACAAATTATTTTAAGACCCACTATGAATTTAAAGGGTTAAGGCCTTTATACTCTTTACTTTTTTTTAAATTTTTCCTTTTTAGTTTTTTAATATTTTTTCTATTTCATCAACAATTTGTTTGGTTGCATCTGGCAAGGCCATTGATCTGATGTTTTTTGCCAAAATTTTCTGCTTTGCATTATCTTTTATCAGTGTAACAAATGTTGTTTCAAAAGTTTTTAAATCATTTTCTTTTATCATAATTGCTGCATCATTTGCCACAACTGACATTGCATTTTTTGTTTGATGGTCTTCTGCTACATTTGGTGATGGAATAAAAATTACCGGTTTTCCTACAATGCATAATTCTGAAATAGACCCTGCCCCTGCTCTGCTAATAATGACATCTGCGGCAGCATAAAGCAAATCCATATTCTTGATAAAAGCATGTACCTGAATTCCATCTACCTCATTATATTTTTTATACTCATCAATATATAATTTACCTGATTGCCATATGATTTGAACATCATGACTCAATATAAAATCCTTGTTCTTTTCAACAGTTTGATTGATCATTCTTGCTCCGAGACTACCACCTAACACAACCAATGTTCTTTTATTTGGATCCAATCCGAAAAATGAAATTGCTTCTTTACGTTTATTCGAAATATCCAATAGATCCTGTCTTACAGGATTCCCGGTTTTTATTATTTTTTCTTTCGGAAAAAACATTTCCAAACCGCTATAGGCCACACAAATTTTTTGTGCTTTTTTTGCCAGTAATTTATTCGTTACACCCGGGTATGAATTTTGTTCCTGTATCAGTGTGGGAACATTTTTTCTGTTAGCCATATACAAAGTTGGACCCGATGCAAATCCTCCCGTACCAATTACGATATCAGGTCTGAATTCCTTAATGATCTGATTAGCTTTCATCAAACTTTGTATCAATTTAAACGGGAATGCTAAATTCTTTGCTGATAAACTCCGCTGTATTCCTGCAATATTCAATCCTATTATTTTATAACCTTCTTGTGGTACTTTTTCCATTTCCATTCTATCATTTGCCCCAACAAATAAAAACTCAGCTTTTGGATATCTTTTTTTTAATTCATTAGCAATTGAAATTGCCGGATAAATATGGCCACCTGTGCCACCACCACTTAATAATATTTTAACCAACTGTTTCATGTAAAATATCTAAAGGGTTTTCAAATTCATCTTTTACTTTAGGAACCACATCTTTGCTGTTGGCAGCACTAACGCTAAGAATAATACCAATAGCAAAACAAGTCATCCAAATAGAGGTTCCTCCTGTGCTGATCAATGGTAATGGTTGCCCCGTAACCGGAAATAATCCAACTGCCACAGCCATATTAATCAATGCCTGAAATACAATTGGCAAACCAACACCCAACACCAATAAAGTACCGAATATTGTTTCTGTTTTTGTTGCTATGATCACTATTCTAAATAACAGACCCAGGTATAAAAGAATTATAAATACTGCACCTACAAAACCAAATTCCTCACCAATAATGGCATAAATAAAATCAGATGACGATTGTGGCAAGAAATTCTTTTGAACACTTTTACCTGGCCCTTTTCCGTAAATTTCACCGGATGCAATAGCTATTTTTGCCTTTTCAGCCTGATAATTATCTTCGGAATTACCTGACATATAGTTCTCTATTCGATTTGACCAGGTACTAATTCTACTGTTTTTCATAGAATCAGGAAAAGCTCTTGCTGTTAAAATAAAAATAGACAGAGCCAAAACTCCGGCACCAAGAATAAGCAGGATGTATTTAATCGGATATCCGCCAAGGAAAACCAGCAATACTACCATCATAAATACAATAGCTGTTGTTGAGAAATTAGCCGGTAATATCAAAGCTAAAATCATTCCAACTGGTAACCACAAAATCAAAAAACTTTCTTTTAATTCAATTTTTTTATCTTTATTCCTTGCTAAATACCTTGATATGTAAATCATTAGTATCACAGCTGCCAGCGTTGACGTTTGAAAACCAACCCCAACAAAAGGAATCCTGATCCATCTACTTGCGTTCACACCACTGATTTGAGTACCTTGCGTAAGCGTAAATATCAATAAGATCACTACTACAGGCAACATTAGAACCGACAAACCACTAAAGTATCTGTAAGGAATCTTATGAACAGCAAAAACAATAATAAAGCCTAATAATAGTAATAAAGCATGCTTAAACAAATAACCAATCGTAGTTCCTTTACCGGCAACATAAACAAGATTTGTACTCGAACTATAAACAGGCAAAAATGAAAATATAGCCAAAACAGCAATAATTGCCCAAATGGTCTTATCTCCTTTTATATTTTCAAATAATTGCACCATAAATACTTATAATAAAATCTTTCTATAGTTGCTGTACAGCTTGTTTAAACATTTTGCCTCTTTCTTCGTAATTTTCAAACAGATCATAACTCGGACAGGCAGGTGACAGAAGAACCGACTCTCCATCGTCTGATAATTTATATGCAATTTTTACTGCATCCTCCATTTTGTCCGTTTCAATCATAAAATCAACTGTATTGGCAAAAACTTCGATTAATTTTTGATTGTCATGCCCCAAACAAATAATTGCTTTTACTTTTTCGTTTACCAGTGGCAGCAAAGTTTCATAATCATTACCCTTATCAACTCCTCCTGCGATCCAGATAATGGAAGTATCAACACTTTCTAAAGCATAAAAAGTAGCATTTACATTAACAGCTCTTGAATCATTGATATACTGCACGCCATTGATTCTCAAAACATTTTCCAATCGATGTTCTTCATGCTCAAAATCAGCCAAACATTCTCTTATCGTTTCTTTACGTACGTTCATCAAATCATGTAAAGTATGAGATGCCATGGCATTTTTTACATTAAAATTTGTTTGTAAAGCGAAAGTTGAAATACTCATTTATTTATCTATTTAATTATTTTTATTTATCTTACTTTTAATGTTACTATCGAAATTACTGCCAATAAAATGCCAACAATCCAAAATCTTGTAGCTATTTTACTTTCGTGATATCCTCTTTTTTGATAGTGATGATGTAATGGTGACATTAAGAAAATGCGCTTACCGGTACCATACTTTTTTCTTGTATATTTAAAATAGGATACCTGCATCACGACCGATAAATTCTCTATCAAAAAGACTCCTGCCAGGATTGGCAAAAGCAATTCTTTACGAACAGCAATAGCCAAAACAGCTATTATACCTCCAATGGTCAAACTTCCGGTATCTCCCATAAACACTTGAGCCGGATAAGTATTGTACCATAAAAATCCTATCAAGCCACCAACAAAAGCGCTAAGAAAAATTGTCATTTCACCGGAGTTGGGTATATACATTACATCCAAATAATCAGCAAAAATGATATTACCTGAAACCCATGAAAATATGGCTAAAGCCAACACAATTATTGCCGAACTTCCTGCGGCAAGCCCATCTATCCCATCCGTTAAATTAGCGCCGTTTGAAACTGCCGTTACAATAAATATTACGATAGCTACAAACAGTATCCACACATAATCTTTAGCACCCTTACCTGCCCAACTTAATAAGCTGGCATAATCAAATTCATTATTTTTTACAAATGGTATAGTTGTTTTTGTTGATTTATGCGCTTCAGTAAAGTCACTGGTAGGAGTAGTTAATTGCTCTATTTTTACAATCTGATCACCACGTAATTTTTCTTTTACAACCACATCCGGATTGAAATAAAGAACGAAGCCAACAAAAGCACCCAAAATAATCTGACCCACTATTTTAAACCTTCCTTGTAAACCTTCTTTATTCTTTTTAAACACCTTGATATAATCATCGATAAAGCCAATGGCTCCCATCCAAATAGTAGTTACAATCAATAAAAAAATATAAATATTATGCAATTTTGCGAAAAGAAATACAGGGACTAAAGTTGCAAATATAATGATCAAACCACCCATTGTTGGTGTTCCTGTTTTTTCAACTTGCCCCTTCAAACCTAAGTCACGAATGGACTCTCCTACTTGTAACCTTCTTAGTTTATCAATGATTTTCCGACCATAGATCGTTGAGATCAATAATGAAAATGAAAATGCCATTGCAGAGCGAAAAGAAATGTATTGGAACAATCCCGCACCTGCCAGGTTATGATGTTTATCTAAATATTCAAATAAATAATACAGCATCTCTTTTATTTATTCATTTCTGTTAGTAATTCATTTACAATCTTAAAATCATCAAAATCAGATCTCATATTGCCTATGATCTGATAAGTTTCATGGCCTTTTCCAGCCACCAAAATGATATCTCCTTTATCCGCCAGCTTACAGGCTGTTTTGATAGCTTGTTTTCTATTGGTAATAGATACAGTTTTTTTATAATTCTCGGGCTTAACTCCATCTTCCATCTCGGAAATAATAACTTCCGGATCTTCACTTCTTGGATTATCCGAAGTAAAAACCACCTGGTTACTCAAAACGGAAGCAATATTTCCCATTTTTGGTCTTTTGGTTTTATCTCTGTCTCCTCCACAGCCTACAACAGTAATCACCTGCTCATTATGCGTACGAATAGCATCAATAGTTTCCAATACATTTTTCAAGGCATCCGGCGTGTGCGCATAATCAACAATAGTGCTTATTCCTATTTTTGAAATAGAATGCTGAAATCTGCCATCCACATTATCCAGTTCGCTAATAATTCTTAACACTTCTAATCTGTCCTCACCTAACAGATCTGCAGTTGCATAAATAGCCAGCAGATTATAGGCATTGAAGCTCCCAATTAATTTTGACCAAATTTCCTGATGATCGATATTCAACAAAAGACCATCAAATTGGTTCTCCATAATTTTTGCCTTGTAATCGGCTACAGTTTTCAAAGCATAAGTATATTTCCTTGCCTTTGAATTTTGTACCATTATCAAACCATTCTTATCGTCAGCATTCACCAGTGCAAAAGACGTTTTTGGTAATTGGTCAAAAAATATTTTCTTTACATCTCTGTACTTCGCAAAGGTTTTATGATAATCTAAATGATCATGACTAAGATTTGTAAAAATTCCTCCTTCAAAATGTAAGCCCGCAGTTCTTTTTTGATGAATTCCGTGGGAGCTAACTTCCATAAAACAATAATCAACACCCTTTAAAACCATTTGATTTAGAGCTTTGTTTATTGTTATTGAATCAGGTGTAGTATGAGTTGTTTTCGCCTCTTCTTCATCAATCATTATTTTTATGGTAGACAGCAAACCACTTTTATAATTCAGTTTTTTAAAGAGTTTATAAAGTAAGGTTGCAATCGTAGTTTTACCATTGGTACCGGTAACTCCGATCAATTTTAGTTTTGACGATGGATTGTCATAAAAATTTGCAGCAGTAATCGCCAAAGCCAAATTAGAGTCATCCACTTTTACATAAGTAATATCAGAAACGAATTCAGCAGGAAGAACTTCACAAATGATTGCTATTGCGCCTTTATCAATTGCTTTGTCAATAAATTTATGTCCATCAAAAACAAGCCCTTTTTGTGCTACAAACAGTGAATTACTTCTTACTTCTCTTGAATCAAAGGCAATAGAATCTATTATCAGATCTGTTGTACCAACAACTGATTGAATTCTGGTTCTATATAATATGTCTTTAAAATTTTTCAATGTCTGATTATGATAAATTCAGAATAATTAATTCTCCTTGTTTTAATTGTTTACCAGGTTTTATAGATTGCGATCTTACTTTGCCATTCCCGTTAAAACTAACTTTGAAACCTAAATTTTCCAATAATGAAATTGCATCCATTCCAGGCATATCTCTCACATTTGGTACTTTTTTATAGTTCTTATTCGCTTTTTCAAAATACCCATTGAAACGACTATCCAAAGAGGTTAGCTCAGATGAAAATTCAACACTCTTATGTTTTGGTGTTGCCGAATAAATTTTATTTGCTATTTGTTTAAAGACGGGAGCAGCAACTATATTTCCATAATATCCTAGTTTTTTATCAGGCTTATGGATAACTACAATACAAGAATATTTTGGCTCATCTGCAGGAAAATAGCCAACAAAAGAGGAGATATACTTTGTGTGATCTGTCCAATATTCCGTTTGACCCGTACCTGTTTTCCCTGCCATGGAAAAATTCTCATCATAAATATTTACAGCCGTACCTCTTTTTACCACATTTGACATCATTTCTTTTACCTGATCAATGGTTGACTGAGAACAAATTTTCGGATTCATGACCTCTTTTTCAAATTTTGTGATCACATTACTTTGAGTTCTTATTTCTTTTACGAATCTTGGCTTTACCATTTCACCATTGTTGGCAACAGCATTATAAAAAGTTAATATCTGCAAAGGTGTTAGCATCACACCATAACCATATGCCATCCATGGTAATGAAAGACCATTCCATTTATTCTTATCCTTTGGATTTGGAATATATGGTGTACCCTCTCCTTTTAATGGCAATCCAATTTTTTTATCAATACCCATCCTGGTTAAACCCTCTACAAATTTCTTTGGATTATCCTTGTAATGATCATTAATAATTTTCACAACTCCCACATTTGAAGAAACCTCAAAAACTCTTGCTGCTGATATTTTTCCGTAACCACCATGATGAGAATCTTTCACTCTTCTACCGTGGAAATAGATCACTCCTTTTTCTGTATCGATAACAGTTGAACTATCAATCACTTTATCTTCCAAAGCAACCATCATACCCATTAGCTTAAAAGTAGATCCCGGCTCATAGGTTTCATATATTGCATAGTTTCTTTGCTCGTAATAGGTCCCTTTAGAGGTTCTTCCTAAATTGGATATCGCTTTGATCTCTCCTGTTTTTGTTTCCATCACAACTACAGTTCCATGATCTGCCTCAAATTTTTCAAGCTGTCCCAAAAGAGCGTGATGTGCAACATCCTGAATATTCAGATCAATGGTTGTAATGATATCTCTACCATCAATAGGCTCTATCTCATTGTTATCGTTTAATGGTTTCCATTGACCCTTTGCAATTTTTTGTTTTAATCTTTTTCCGTTTTTACCTCTTAAAAACTCATAAAAACTTCCTTCAATACCTACTTTCCCTCTATAATCGTCATAACCGACCGCTCTTTCTGCTATTTTTCCTATCGGATGCTCACGAACTGTTCTTTGCTCCACAATGAAACCTCCACGGTAAGTTCCCAACTTGAAAATTGGAAATTTCTTTAATGTTTGATATTCATTATAACTTAAGTTTCTTGTAATAAATAAATATCGATTTTTATTTGCCCTGGCCTTTCGGATCTTTTTCTCGTAATAACCTGGATTCTTACCAAGCATTTTTGACAAAGATTTACTCAAATCTTTGATGCCATTTTCAAAATCATCATCTGAAACTGTAAAAGCATCCATTCTGATATCAAATTTTGATACAGATGTGGCTAGCAAACTACCGTCAGATGTATAAACATTTCCCCGGTTTGCAGCAATTTCAAAAGTTTTTACAGTACCCTGTTCAGCCAGTTTTCTAAGTTCATCTCCTTGAACAAATTCTATCTCAACAAGTTTATATCCAATAGCAAACGCAAACAGAAACATGAACCCTGTAAGAAGGTACACTTTATTCAATATTTGTTTTTTTTGGATTGCCATAATTAGTTATAAACTTTTACTTCTATTTTTTGTGGTGGTGTTTGAGATATAAACAAGCCTCTTTCCGATAATTTTTTAGAAATACTGGATTCCATTCTCAATTTCATCAAATCAGATTTTGTTGCAACAAACTTTGAACGCAACTCTCTTTTTTCATTGTTCAGAATTGAGATCTTCTGAACTTTTTTATCAATTTGATGTGAACTGGTGATCATCAACAAAGCCAAAACCGTTAGAAAAATGATGAATCCCCAGTTCTTTTTAGCATCTTCATCTACAAGAAACTTACCCTTTAAAATATTGTAAAGTGTTTGTTTGGTTTTTGACATTTTAAAATTCCCCTTTTTTTAGACTGCCCTCTTATTAATTTTTTACGGCTACTCTTAATTTTGCGCTTCTTGCTCTATTATTAATTTTAATCTCTTCGTTAGTTGGTACTATTAACTTTCCTGCTTTTTTAAAAGGTACCTCTACATTTCCATAAAAATCCTTTTCAGGTTCCCCTTCAAATATTCCGTTCTGAATAAATCTCTTCACTAATCTATCTTCTAATGAATGGTAGGATATCACACTTAATCTTCCATCCTTAACAAGCAATTCTGGCGTTTGTAATAAAAACTCTTTTAAAACTTCAATTTCCTGATTCACCTCAATACGAATTGCCTGAAATATCTGTGCTAGAATTTTATGCTCTTTTGCCTTGGGTAAAAACCGCTGTAAGACTTCTTTTAACCTAAAACTTGTTTTGATCTCATTTTGAACTCTTGACAACACAATTTCCTTTGCCAAAGCCCTTGAATTACGCAACTCACCATATTCATAAAAAACAGAACTTAACTTTTCTTCTTTATAATCATTGATCACTTCATAGGCTGACAGCGCATCATTTTTATTCATTCTCATATCCAGATCTGCATCAAAACGAGTTGAAAAACCTCTTTCTGCAATATCGAACTGATGAGAAGAAACTCCGAGATCAGCTAATATTCCATTTACTTTTACAACTCCGTGAAAACGTAAAAACCTTTTTATGTATCTAAAATTTTCATTGATCAAAACAAATCGATCATCATCAATTTCATTGTTCAACGCATCAGCATCCTGATCAAAAGCAAATAACTTTCCATTCTTACCAAGTTGATTCAAAATTTCTTTTGAATGCCCTCCTCCTCCAAAAGTTACATCCACATAAATTCCATCTGGGTCAATATTTAAACCACCAACACTTTCAAAGAGCAAAACCGGATTATGATAACTCATCGTCCGTTTCATTTACATTTCCCATTACATCTTCTGCCAGGTCAGCAAAATCAACTGTTGCATCATCAATCGCTTTTTCGTATTTCCCTTTATCCCATATCTCAATGATATTTACCGAAGAAGAAAGAACCACTTCCTTAGCAATCCCTGCGAAAGAATGCAAATCTTTCGGAATCAATAATCTTCCTGAAACATCTAATTCAATTACTTTTACTCCTGCTGTAAATCGTCTGATAAAATCATTATTCTTCTTAACAAACCTGTTTAGCTTGTTTACTTTTGCCATTAATATATTCCACTCACTCATTGGGTACAATTCTAAACATGGTTGAAAAACAGAACGCTTTAAAACAAAGCCATCCTGCAAAACACTAGACAACTGTTTTTTAACTGTTGAAGGCAACATCAATCTGCCTTTAACATCTGCTTTACATTCGTATGTTCCTACTAAATTTACCACTTTGGTGATCAAAAGATTAAATACAATGACAAATATAAAGAATTTTACCACTATTTACCATTTTTTACCACTTTGTTAATAACTTTCTAAATTATACCTTATATCATTGATACACTGCATTTTAATAACTATAGATAGATTTATTAAAAAAATACTCGAAGTAATGCTTAGAAAATTAGTACTTTGAACCAAATTATTTAAATTTGCATAGTCCTAGAAATTTTAGTGTAAATGAAATACACCCTTAAAAAAGAAAAGAAATATAATTACCTTGAAGTTGGAAAAGGAACTCCTTTGATTATTCTACATGGTCTTATGGGTAATTTAAGTAACTTTGATAGTGTTTTCGAGTATTTTTCAAAATTGGGTTACAGAGTAATCATGCCTGAATTACCTATATATTCTTTACCAATTTTAAAAACAAATGTCAAAAATTTATCAGGTTTTGTAAAGTCGTTTGTAAAGCACCTTGGACTAGAAAAATATATATTAATTGGTAATTCTTTGGGTGGACATATTGCTTTATATCACACCAAATTAAACCCAAATAATGTAGCAGGACTTGTTCTTACCGGAAGCTCAGGATTATATGAAAACTCTATGGGTGGAAGCTACCCTAAAAGAGGTGATTACGAATATATTAAGACAAAAGCACAAGAAGTATTTTACGACCCTGCCATTGCAACCAAAGAAGTTGTTGACGATGTTTTTGATACATTGAACAACAGGAGTAAAATGATAAGAACTCTTACCATTGCAAAAAGCGCGATCAGGCACAATATGGCTAAGGATCTGCCAAATATGACATTACCCAGTTGTTTGATCTGGGGTGAAAATGATTCAGTAACTCCTCCGGAAGTTGCAGAAGAATTCCATAAATTATTACCTGATTCAGAATTGCACTGGATTAAAAAATGCGGACATGCACCTATGATGGAACACCCAAACGAGTTCAATAAGGCACTTGAAAAATGGCTTAATAAGCATTTTAAATCAGGTATTTGATCTTTTAAACATTTTCTATTGGCATAAATAGTAACTTTTTATATGTAGCCTTAATACAAACTCATGAAAATAAAAACGGCTAAATTTGTTATTAGCAATACAAACATTGAAAAATGCCCAAAGGATAACCTACCCGAATACGCTTTTATTGGAAGATCAAATGTTGGAAAATCTTCATTGATTAACATGCTTACCGGGCACAAAAAATTGGCAAAGATCTCTGGAAAACCTGGAAAAACACAGCTTATCAACCATTTTATTATTAATGATGATTGGTTTTTGGTTGATCTTCCTGGATATGGATATGCAAAAGTTTCCAAAAATTTACGCCAAAAATTCCAGAACTTTATCTATGATTATTTCTTAAAACGGAGACAATTGGTTTGTTCATTTGTACTGGTAGATTCACGACATGAACCACAAAAAATTGACTTGGAATTTATGCAATTTTTGGGTGAAAATGAAATCCCCTTTTGTATAGTATTTACTAAAACAGACAAATTAGGAAAGACCGTTATTCAAAATAAAGTTGCCAAATACAAAAAGGTCATGCTTCATACATGGGAAGAAATGCCAACATATTTTTTAACATCTGCAACCGATCAAACCGGCAAAAAAGAGGTATTAGAATTTATTGACGGAGTAAATAAAAGCCTGAATATCATTGACTAACCCCTTCCGTTTCTCATTCCTCTTCCGCGACCTCTACCCATCCCTCTGTGCATTTGCCCTTCATGATCTTCACACCATTCTGGTTGAACCAATTCATTTTCAAATATATAAGTAGCTATTTTTTGTAGTTCATCTTTGTCAAATACCTGCTTTGGCATTGTATTAAATTGCATAACAGCCCCTCTCATGATGGCATTTTCCTCCACAGGATTCAGTGCCCAATCTGTAACGGCTTTCACAAAATCTTCTTTCGTATCATACAATCTCGAATACCTTTGCTTAATAGCAGACATCGGTGGCGCAATAATATCATCATGCGAATTCGAATTAGGATTATGACATGCGTAACATTTGGTTTGTAAAAGATCATAGCTTTCTGAATCCTGCAACATTGCAAAATCGCCATTATTCTCATTGATTTGATTTGACTCTTTTTTATTTGAATTACATGAAACCATGATCATGATAATTGCCATTAGATAAATTATTCTATTTTTCATTGGTAGTAATTTAAAATTAGTTATTACATTTTTCACCAGTATTATTGATAATACCATCAAATTCCTCAATTGATATAAACTGCGGATCATAAATCACATTTATATTTCCTAAATTTTTAATATAGGCTCTTAAATGATTTCTTGATCCACAATTCAGCTTATTATACATAACTTCCACATCCGAATGATTTGTATTTTCAATAAAAGTATTCAAATCATTGATATCCAGATCCTCAATCGTAGCACCAACAATCAAAGCTTCTTCCATTGATCTTGAAGCTAAACTTGTGAGATCAACATACAGACCTTGTAAAACAGCATTTGAAAACTTCCCTCTTTCTGTAAGAGCCAAGTCTTTAAGACCATACTTTTTCATAATTGCGGAGACACTATTCATATGGCTTTGCTCACTATTTGCAATATTTTGAAATATTTTTTGACCATACAAATCATAAGAAAACAGATACACATCACGAGCAAGTTTTTCTTCTTCTTTTAAAAATTGCAGATCTTCTATTTCTTGTCTGGAAAGTGTATTATCTACATTGTCTATTTCATCAGAATCATTGCATCCTAAAAATAAAACTGCAACGAAAATTATTATTATTTTTTTCATATGTATTTGTTTTATTCTTTGACATCAATTATCATTTTTAGTTTAATCAAACCTATAAAAATATTAGTTACTTTAGCTACATTAATAATTACAAATCAAATTGATTGTATGTTGATTTGTTCTGTTTTTAAAGATAAAAAAGAACCAAAAAATCTTTCCCTAAAAGAGGATTTTGCTTCGCAACGGTCACCAATACAATAATAAATTAAGGAATCAACAAAGATATTATAATCCCCCTTAATCTTTTACTTCTACATGTTCATGGCGACCTAAATCTGCTTTTAGGTA
>JAOZTG010000126.1 GCA_029939235.1 Flavobacteriaceae bacterium | reverse complement strand
TTAGATGTTTGTTTTATATGGAACTTTTAGTATATGATTCTAAAAAAGTTACAATAACTTAAATTTTGAATATTAAATCTTTGATTTTAAATTTTTCTGTATTTTTACGAAAAACTAAATTTATTTGAATAATCACATTACCATACCATTTCAAAAAACAGGATATTTTACGAAAATCACCTGTGATTATTTAGATAAAAATAAAGATCTGGATGAGTTTTATGATAACTTTCCCGATCTGGATGGATTTACAGATCAGATCAAAAAAAAGCGAGAATCCTTTTCGTTAGAATCGAGGCGTGTGTTGGTAGAATCACTGACTAATCAATATGTAAACCTAAAAATTTCGGATAGAACAAAGCAAAACATTCAATCGTTGTTAAATGAAAATACTTTTACAGTTACTACCGGACATCAATTAAATTTATTTAGTGGACCTTTATATTTTTTATATAAAATAATTTCAGCCATCAATCTGGCAACAAAATTAAAAGCTAAGTTTCCTGAAAATAATTTTGTTCCCGTTTATTGGATGGCTACGGAGGATCATGATTTTGAAGAAATCAAATTCTTTAACTATAAAAGTAATCAAATAAGCTGGGAGAGAGATGCTTCCGGAGCGGTTGGCAGATTACCTACTAAAGGCTTAGATAGTGTTTTAGAGCAGTTCTCATCACAACTTGGTATGGGTAAGAATGCTAAATATTTGATAGACCTGTTTAAAAGATCCTATATAGATCATCAAAATTTAACAGATGCAACCAGATATTTAGCCAATGAACTTTTTGCGGAATTTGGTTTGGTAATTTTAGATGGAGATGATAAAGATTTGAAACGAGAATTTATCCCTTATGTGAAGGATGAGCTTGTGAATCGAAATTGCTTTAAAGAAGTTTCTAAAACAAATAGTACACTTGGTAATAATTACAAGATCCAGGTAAATCCACGTGAGATCAATCTGTTTTATTTAGATGATCATTTAAGGGAAAGGATCGTTTTTGAAGAAGAAAAGTTTAAAATTTTAAATACTAATATTTCTTTCTCTAAAAAAGAAATACTGGAGGAAGTAGAAAACTATCCTGAAAAGTTCAGTCCGAATGTTTTGATGCGCCCACTTTATGAAGAGGTAGTGCTTCCAAATCTTTGTTATATTGGAGGAGGAGGAGAGCTGGCATATTGGTTTGAATTAAAAAGTCACTTTGAAAGTCAGCAAATACCATTTCCTATATTACTCTTAAGGAACTCGGTTTTATTGGTCAAAGAAAAACAAATAAAAAAACTGGATAAATTAGGAGTCCCTTACGGAGATGTTTTTTTAAAGAAAAATGAACTTGTCAATAAAAGAATAAAAGAGATTTCGGATATTTCTATTGATTTTTCGGAACAGAGAAAAACTATTGATGGTATTTTTGAACATTTAAAAGAAATCTCACATTGTACCGATCTGTCGTTTTTAGGAGCTGTGGAAGCACAACATAAAAAGCAATTGAATGGGCTTGAAAATTTAGAAAAAAGATTGCTCAAAGCTCAAAAACGTAAACTCAATGATGTTGTGGAAAGAATTTCTGTTCTTCACCATGAATTATTTCCAAATGAATCCTTACAGGAACGAAATGCTAATTTCTCAGAATTCTATGAAGAAGAAGGAAACAACTTGATCATCAAATTAATTTCTAGTCTGGATCCATTAAAGTTAGAGTTTGATGTCATTACCTTTTAATCTTTACTCTTTTTGAAGTTAGAGATGTTATGTAAACAGATGTGTAAACAGGGATTAACACGCTAAATCAGATTACAGATTATCATAGCTTTGTAATAGGCGCTTGATCTGTATTTTGAATTGTATTTATTTATATCCTTTGGTTTGATCCAAAATATTTTAGAAAATTCATCATCCTGAGGTTCAATTTTAGATTTAGGGTTGTGTTTTATTTTTACAATACTAAGTTCCTGCCCCATAAATACCGGATGTACATCTGGAGGGAAAGAGTATCTTATTTTTTCATTACAAACTTCTAATATATATTGATTTTCAAGATGATAATCCAATTCTTCTAAAAGTTCTCTTTTTATTCCTGTAATGATATCTTCCTCTTTTTCCAGTCCTCCTTGAGGAAATTTATAACTTATGTCTCTGGGTGAATATCCGAACAGAACTTTATTTTCATCATTGACTATAATTGCCATTACAGCCTGTCTGTATATTTTCATGATATGGTGAATAAAACTAAAAGATAAAAAAAATGGCTGAAAAATCAGCCATTTGTATTTAATATTATTTGTGAACTTCTTATCTAAGAAACAGGAAAGAAACAAATATTGCCATTCTACTAAATGCTGAAGTGTTTAAATTGAAAAAACTTCTGTTCTTTTTCATTTTAACTTCTGTTTTGTTCGTTGCTGTTGAAACTAATTGAGATACTTCTCCAATTAATTGATAACATGCATTTGTAAGTTTTTCCTCTCTTGGTAAATATTCGCTTTGCGGATAAAGAATTAATAAAAAATCATCATTACTATTAGGAGATGTAAAACATTCCTCAATAGTACATGCATTTTTATTTAATAAAAATTCATTTCTAATTTCTCTATACACAGATAGTTTGCTTTTATCAATGATAGAAAGAATGTTGGAATCAAGTAACAATTCCATTTTTTGATCGAAGCCCAATTTGAATTCTGTATTATCAGAATCATTGAAACTGTTTATATTATGTTTTTCCGATAAAAAAGTGCTTAAACTGCTTTCAACAAATAAAGCAGATACAAAAAATTCATTTCTAATTTTAACCTCTAGATTCTCCATTTTCTTTTTTGATTCTGGTAAAACAATCAAAATAATCGACTATAAAAGCGTCAACCATTTATACAATAACGTAATCTGAGGGGAGATATTATGAGGGGATGAATCAATTTAAGTTATACATAACTTCCTGATTCTCTACAAACTTATAAAAAAATATATGATTAAACTATAAAATCTTGTTAAAATACCTATATAAGGGGATGAAAATCATGGTTTTCCATTAAAAAAAGTCCTTTTAAATTTCTTTAAAAGGACTTTTAAGTTTGTTAAATCGTAAATACGAATAAATTATTTTTTAAATTTTGCGTATTTAGATTTGAATTTATCAATACGACCTGCGGTATCAACCAATTTCATTTTACCAGTATAATATGGGTGAGAAGTTCTAGAAATCTCTAATTTGATTAATGGGTACTCCACGCCTTCCACATCTAGTGTTTCTTTTGAATTTGCAGTTGATCTTGTTAAAAACACATCACCATTTGACATATCTTTAAATGCTACCATTCTGTAATTTTCTGGATGTATTCCTTTTCTCATCGTAAACTCATTTAATTTTTATACTTTCGCTTCTTTAAAAGAAGATTCAGCACCTGCTGATTTTGAGAGTGCAAATTTAAGCAATATTTTTAAATCTCAAACATTTATTTCGTTATTTTGCAAAAAAAATAGAATATGAACAGATTATTTTCATTAGTTGCCATTTTGGGGATATTTTTATTAAACTCTTGTGGTAATAAATACAAATTAGAGCTTCATAGTCCGAAGACAATTCAAGTTAATAAATCTTTAAAAATCTCTGTTAAAGAGAAAAACGATAAGCCAATTGATTCTGTTCAGTACTTTATCAATGGTCGGTTGATTGCAGATCATAATGCCGTTGATATTAGCGACTTTAAATTAGGAAAACAAGCACTTTCGGCAACGGTTTTTTATATGGGCGAACAGCGAAAGATTAACAATACAATTTACTTTATGGCAATCAAACCCCCTGTAGTTTATAATTATGAAATTATAAATGAATATCCTCATGATAAAAAAGCTTTTACACAGGGTTTTGAATATTACAATGGCTTTTTCTATGAAAGTACAGGGCAGTACGGACAATCATCATTAAGAAAAGTGGAAGTTGAAACTGGAAAAATAATTAAAAAAATAGATATTGATAAGCAATATTTTGCTGAGGGGATGACTATTTTTAAGAATAAGATCTATCAGCTTACCTGGAGAAAAAATAAAGGATTTGTTTATGATCTGGAAACATTTAAGTTAGAAAAGACTTTTGCTTATGAGCAAAGTAAAGAAGGATGGGGGCTTACCCATAATAACAAAAATCTGATCAAAACGGATGGTACAGAAAGAATGTGGTTTTTAGATCCAGAAACTTTAAAAGAAGTATCTTATATTGAGACCTACACCAATAGCCGTAAGGCAGAAAACCTGAATGAATTAGAATTTGTAAATGGTAAAATATATGCAAATCTTTGGCAAAAAAATTCTATTCTTATCGTTGATCCTACAAGTGGAGCTATCGAAGGGATAGTAAATCTAAAAGGCTTACAAAGTAAAGCCGGACAAAAAGGAGAGGATAATGTTTTAAACGGAATTGCCTACGACGAAGAGAATGATCGATTGTTTGTTACAGGGAAAAAATGGGCCAAGGTTTTTGAAATTAAACTGGTAAATAAATAGTAATTCATGTTGAAAAATATATTTTACGTATTTTCTATTGTTTCTTTTTTGTTTTATTCATGTAATGATGATGCTTTTGAAACAACAAGAAGTTCAGGAAATTTAAAATTTTCACGTGATACCGTTTTTTTAGATACTGTTTTTACAAATATTAGCAGCAGTACCCGTATGCTAAAGATTTATAATAAAAGCAATCATAATATTACTATTCCTACGGTTAAATTAGGTAGGGGAGAACAATCTTTTTATAGATTGAGTGTCGATGGTGTTACCGGCAGATCCTTTGAGAATATTGATATTTTATCAAAGGATAGTATTTTTGTTTTTGTAGAAGCCACCATTGATTTTAGCAGAGTTACTAACCCGATTTATACTGATTCCATTGTTTTTGATAACGGAGATAATTTACAGGATGTAAAATTAGTAACCCTGGTACAGGATGCTCACTTTTTATTTCCAAAAAAGGATGCTGACGGGATCAAAGAAAAAATTGTTTTAGGAATAAATGATGAAGGAAAAGAGATCACAGTGGATGGTTTTTATTTAGATGGAAATACTACATGGAATAATGATAAACCTTATGTGGTCTATGGTTATGTTGGTGTGCCTGAGAACAAAACCTTAACGATCAATAAAGGTGTGAAGGTACATTTTCATAAAAATTCAGGATTGTTGGTTGATAAAGGAGCATCTTTAAAAGTGAAAGGAGAATTAAGTGAAGAGGTGATTTTTGAAGGAGATAGATTAGAACCCGGTTTTAGTGAAATTCCCGGACAGTGGGGTGCTATTTGGTTGAGGGCAGGAAGTAAAAGCCATGAAATTGATTACGCAATTATCAAAAATAATACGATTGGAATTTTAATGGATTCTATCGGGAGTTTAACCGAGCCAACTTTAAAAATTAAAAATACACAGATATACAATACATCAACTTACTGTATATTAGGTAGAACCGCCAATATCAAAGGAGAGAATCTTGTTTTAGCAAATAGTGGGCAATCGGTTTTAGGGTGTGCCATTGGTGGCACTTACAATTTTATACATTCAACTTTCGCAAACTATTGGAGCAATAGTATCCGTAATTTACCAGCTGTCATGATAAATAATTATATAAAATATCAAAATACAGATGGATCAGAAGCTATTTTGGTAAGGGATTTATATGCCGCAAATTTCACAAATTGCATTATGGATGGAAGTCAGAATATTGAATTCTTTCTCGATCAGGCAGAAGGCTCAGTTTTTAACTATAATTTCAAGAATAATTTACTAAAATTTAATGATCCTGGAGGTCAATATGCGGACGTTCCAGTGTTTGATTTTGAAGATGAGGGTCATTATCAAAACAATATTTTTAATGGTAATCCTTACTTTAAAAATATTGATCTGAACGATTATATCATTGGAGAAGAATCAGATGCAGTTGAAAAAGCAGATTTGAACGCAGCAATGCAAACTCCATTAGATATTTTAGGAGTTAATAGAATCATCAAACCTGATATAGGTGCTTATCAGCATATTATATTTGAAAATGAAGATTAAATTTATAGAGTATGGCAGCAAAAAATATCATAGTTACAGGAACAAGCAGAGGTATTGGTTTTGAACTTGTAAAGTATTTTAGTGAAAACGATCACAATGTACTTGCTTTAACTCGCAATCGTGAAAAAATTGATCTCCTGCAAAAAACACACAGTAATTTAGCAGTATTAGAAGTAGATATTACGAAGGATGAAGATTTAAAAGTTGTGTCAGGTTTTATTCAAAAACAATGGAAAAAAGTAGATGTTATTGTGCATAATGCAGGAATGTTAATTCACAAACCTTTTTTTAAAACTACCATAGATGAATTTATTGATGTGTACAGAGTTAACGTTTTTGCCGTTGCCGAGCTTACAAAACAAATGATGCCTTATTTGCATAAAGGTAGTCATGTAGTTGCAATAAGTAGCATGGGTGGTATTCAGGGTAGTATGAAATTTGCTGGGCTCTCGGCTTATAGTTCATCCAAAGGGGCAGTGATCACATTGATGGAATTGTTGGCTGAAGAATATAAAGACAGTGGTATAGCATTTAATACGCTTGCTTTAGGAGCAGTTCAAACAGAAATGCTGGCTCAGGCATTTCCTGATTTTAAGGCCCCGGTTACCGCTGCTGAAATGGCAAATTATATTGCTGATTTTTCTCTTACAGGAAATAAAATATACAATGGTAAAGTATTGCAGGTTTCTAATTCAACACCTTGATAAATTAGTCAAAATTTTAGTTTAACCTAAATGCAGACTCAAAAACTTTTGTATTTTTGGTTTTTGATAAAGAGAATATTTGAAAAAGTACAAACACATTTTAGAGAAATACGTACCGGCTAATTCCGTAGATCAAATAATTGAATTGTTTGAAGAACATCCATGTTATTTAAAAATTGTTAATAACAGAAACACAAAACATGGTGATTTTAGAAAAATGCCAGATGGAACTTATCAAATTACTATAAACTACGGATTAAATCCTTACCGTTTTTTATTGACATTAGTACATGAAATTGCTCATTTGGTTGTTGAAAAAGAATATGACAGAGTAAAACCTCATGGAATTGAATGGAAAAGATCTTTCCAGCATTTACTGCTTCCTTTTTTCAACCCGGAAATTTTCCCTAAAGAATTAATGCCTGTGCTGGCAAATTATATGAAAAACCCTAAGGCGAGTACGGATGCGGATGTTCATTTATCTTTGGCATTAAAAAAATATGATCCTAAAAATGATATGAGTTATGTTTTTGAATTACCCTTGCAAAGCAAGTTTTCACATAATAATCGTATTTTTATCAGAGGAAATAAACGACGAACAAGAATTGAATGTAAAGAATTAGGAACAAATAATAAGTATTTGTTTCATCAAAATGCTGAGGTGAAATTATTGAAATGATATAGTTTTACATAAGTTCAAGCATAGAATAAAACAAACCAAAAACCAAAAATCAAAATTTTCAAACTATGAATAATAATTATTATGCAGTGATCATGGCAGGAGGTGTTGGCTCGAGATTTTGGCCCGTAAGTACAGAAGAAAATCCTAAGCAGTTTCACGACATGCTGGGAACAGGCCAATCTTTGATCCAAAATACATTTGACCGATTGGGAAAGTTGATCCCATCAGAGAATATATTGATAGCAACAAACAAACGGTATAAAGATTTGGTTTTAAAACATTTACCAGAAGTGAATGAAAATCAGGTTTTATTGGAGCCGGCAATGCGAAATACCGCTCCTTGTATTTTATATAGTGCATTAAAGATCAAAGATCTAAATCCAAATGCTGTGATGATCGTTGCACCTTCTGATCATTTCATTGAAAATGAGGAGGAATTTGTTAAAAATGTCGAAACAGCTTTCAATGCCTGTGAAGAACAGGACATTTTAATGACTCTAGGAATTAAACCATCTGGTCCGAATACCGGATATGGTTATATACAATTTGAAGATTCTGCGAAAGCTATCAAAAAAGTAAAGAACTTTACTGAAAAGCCAGATGAGGAAACCGCTAAAAAGTTCATTGCTCAGGGAGATTATCTATGGAATGCCGGTATTTTTATATGGAGTGTTAAAAGTATTATTAAAGCATTTGAAAGTAGTCTTGGTGAAATGTGTACTTTATTCAATCAAGGTAATTCCTATTGGAATACGAATAAAGAATCTGATTTTATAGACGATCATTATGCTAAAGCAGAGAATGTTTCCATTGATTATGGAATTATGGAAAGGGCTAAAAATGTGTATGTACTCCCTGTAGAATTTGGATGGAATGACCTTGGTACATGGGGATCACTTTTTGATAAGCTGGAAAAAGGAGAAGATAATAATGCCGTGATCAATGCGCAAACCATATTTAAAGATTCAAAGAATAATATCGTTCGTTCTCAAAAAGGTAAAAAAGTTGTGGTACAGGGTTTAAGTAATTTTATTATTGTGGAAACAGATGATACTTTGTTAATCATACCAAAATCAGCTGAACAGGAGATCAAGCAACTTTCAAAAGAGGCACAGGAATAATGAAAAATAAATAAATTTTAATTAGCTTTACTTGGTTAATCAAAACAGTTCCAAAAATATGGAAGAAAAAAAAGAGGATATAGAAAAAAAAGAAAAGGAACAGGAGGAAAAAGAAAAGATTCAGAATGAAATTCACGATGAAAAAATAGAGGAACAAAAAGAGGAAGTTAAAAAAGAGTTCAAGAGTTTTTCACAAAGTACAAAAGGCTTTTTGTCTGAACTTCTTAGTATTAAGGCAGGAACTGATAAAGAAGCTACTGCCGAATCCATAAAAAAAGGTATATCCATGAAAGGACATACTGCATGGATCCTGGTTTTTTCCATTTTAATTGCTTCTGTTGGTTTGAATATGAGTTCTGCTGCTATTGTGATTGGTGCGATGCTTATTTCGCCATTAATGGGGCCTATTTTGGGAATAGGTTTTTCAGTAGG
>JAOZTG010000295.1 GCA_029939235.1 Flavobacteriaceae bacterium | reverse complement strand
CTCTAAAGAGGAATATTACAATTTGATAAATAAATACATCTGTAAAAATAATAGGTTCTGTTTTAGAATAATGTGGAATTACTATTTTTAGATACCTGATTGCCAGTAAACAATTAAAATTCTCTTTGCGAAACTTCCATGTTTTCTCTGTGTGCCTTTGAGTAATACCTATTGCACAAAGACAACACTATTGTAAAACACAACCAATTAACAAAAAAGTCCTTCCCCTTGTAAAAGATATAGGATGGGCTTACCATCCACCACTGGCACCACCTCCACCGAAGCCGCCGCCTCCGAAGCCTCCACCAAAGCCACCGCCACCGCCGAAACCTCCGCCGCTGCTTCCTCCACCAAAACCACCACCACTCACAGTGCCTCTACCCATATTACTTAAAATAATAGCGTCTAGTATAGAAAAACCTCCTGATTTTTTACCCCCATTTTTACCTCCGCCTTTACCACGATTTCTTCGCGAAAGTATCATCAAAAGAATAAAGAAGATAATGATTATTAATTGAAGTGGAAATCCTTCACCCATGCTTGGTTCACGTTCTGGTTCCCCTTGATATTCACCATTCATTATTTGAAAGATCCTGGTTGTACCCATATCAAGACCTATATAATAATCTCCATTTCTAAAATGCGGTTTTAGGATAGTCTCTATAATTCGTCTTGAAAGTGCATCGGTGAGTTTGTGTTCAACACCATAACCGGTCCTGATCGTCATTCGCCTGTCATCTTTCGAAACTAAAACTAAAATACCATTATCTTTTCCGGTTTGACCGATACCCCATTTATGCGCCAACTCGGTAGCATACATAGCTACATCATTTCCCTCAAGAGAGTTCACCGTAATAACTACAATTTGCGTTGAAGTTGAATCGCTATAGCGGATTAATTTTTGTTCTAATTGCTTTGCCTGTAAGCCATCCATTAAATGTGCATAATCATACACACTGGTTTCAATTTTAGGTTTTTCAGGTAAATAATCCTGTGCTTGTAATGGTGCAAAAGACCAGAAAAACAATAAGAAAAGAATACTGGAATATTTATATAAATTTAGTTGCATATTTTATAAAAACTTATTCGTAATATTGACATGCAATATACCAAAAATTTGGTTCAATTAAAATGCTTCATATCTAAACTTTTACCAATGAAAAAATTTCTAATCGTAATTTTATTTTTTACAACTTTAGTTCAGTCACAACAAACTGACATGGAAAAACTAAAAGGCTTTAAACCAAGAGCTATTGGACCTGCAGGTATGAGTGGCAGAATAACAGCAATTGATGTAATAAATAATTATCCGAATATAATTTATATCGGGGCTGCCTCAGGTGGTGTTTGGAGATCAGAAAACGAAGGGATTAGCTGGAAACCTATTTTTGATAAAGAAAATATTCAGGCAATTGGAGCTATTACCATTCAACAAAGCAACCCGGATGTTATTTGGGTTGGCACAGGTGAAGGTAACCCAAGAAATAGTTTAAATGGTGGATATGGTATATACAAAAGTATTGATGGCGGTGAGAACTGGAAATTGATGGGACTTGAAAAAACACGTAATATCCATCGAATTATTATTGACAAGAATAATCCAAATACTATTTATGTTGCAGCAATTGGCTCACCGTGGGGAGAACACCCTGAAAGAGGAATTTTTAAAAGCACTGATGGAGGAGATACCTGGAAGAAAATATTATTTATCAATAATAAAACAGGTGCTGCTGATCTTGTTGTAGATGCTGCTAACCCAAATAAATTGATTGCAGCCATGTGGGAACATCGGCGAAAGCCTTACACATTTCATTCTGGTGGAGAAGGCTCAGGAATTTATGTCACCTATGATGGTGGAAAAAACTGGGAAAAAAGAACCGATGAGGATGGTTTACCAAAAGGTA
The DNA here is from genome assembly GCA_029939235.1 of Flavobacteriaceae bacterium. Classification (GTDB taxonomy): domain Bacteria; phylum Bacteroidota; class Bacteroidia; order Flavobacteriales; family Flavobacteriaceae; genus Lutimonas. Next base: position 774 of record JAOZTG010000295.1, on the reverse strand, counting down.
CTTTAGGAAGAGTTGGCTTGGCAATCTCAAAAAGCAACCCCAAAGTAGTTTATGCCTTGATAGAGGCAAAAAAGAATGCTTTGTACAGATCAAATGACGGAGGTTTTAAATGGAAAAAGATCAATGATAAATCAAGTGGAAGAGGTAGCGGAGGAATTGGTAACCGCCCATTTTATTATTCTGATATTTTTGTAGATCCTCTAAATGAAAATAGAATTTATAGCGTATTTACTTATGTGAATTTTAGTATTGATGGCGGAAAATCTTTCAATCAATTAATGCCAGCTTATGGTACCAGTGTTGGTGTACACCCCGATCATCATGCCTGGTGGATCCACCCTACAAATCCTGAATTTATGATCGATGGAAATGATGGAGGTTTGAATATTACAAAAGACAAAGGAAAGACATGGCGTTTTGTTGAAAATTTACCGGTTGGACAGTTTTATCATGTCAATGTAGATAATGATTTTCCTTACAATATTTATGGAGGTATGCAGGATAATGGTTCATGGATAGGGCCTGCCTATGTGTTAAAATCGCAGGGTATAAGAAATTCCTATTGGCAGGAATTGATGTTTGGAGATGGGTTTGATGTGATTCCGGATCCGAAAAACAACCAGTTTGGCTATGCCATGTCACAGCAAGGATATGTTGGGCGCTACGATAGAAAAACCGGATTGACAAAAATGATCAGACCTACGCATCCAAATGCAGACGTTAAACTTCGTTTTAACTGGAATGCTGCCATTGCCATGGATCCTTTTGATCAAA
>JAOZTG010000294.1 GCA_029939235.1 Flavobacteriaceae bacterium | reverse complement strand
TAGCAACTGTAACTCTTGGAACTTCAAGAGAAGCAAATAAAATAGATATGCCTTCATTTGAAGGAGAAGAAACTTTCTATTTACATTATAACTTCCCACCATTTTGTACAGGTGAAGCAAGACCTTTAAGAGGTACTTCACGTAGAGAAGTTGGGCATGGTAATTTAGCACAACGTGCTTTAAAAGGTATGATTCCTGCTGATTGCCCTTATACAGTAAGAGTAGTTTCTGAAGTTTTAGAATCTAATGGATCATCTTCTATGGCAACTGTTTGTTCAGGTACCATGGCATTGATGGATGCAGGTGTGCAAATGAAAAGTCCGGTTTCAGGTATTGCAATGGGATTGATTTCTGATCCGGAAACAGGAAAATATGCAGTTTTATCTGATATTTTAGGGGATGAAGATCATTTGGGTGATATGGATTTCAAAGTAACTGGTACCGAAGAGGGTATTACTGCTTGTCAGATGGATATCAAAGTAAAAGGATTATCTTATGAAATTCTTGTAAATGCATTGAAACAGGCTCGTGAAGGTCGTTTACATATTTTAGGTAAAATTACTGATACGATTTCTACTCCTAATGAAGATGTGAAAGGGCACGCTCCAAAAATGGTTACAAGAACTATTCCAGGAGAATATATTGGTGCTTTGATCGGTCCTGGTGGAAAAGTGATTCAGGAATTACAAAAAGAAACAGGATGTACTATTGTTATCAATGAAGATCCTGTTACAGAAGAAGGTATTGTTGAAATTTTAGGAACAAACCAGGATGGAATTGATGCTGTATTAGCTAAAATTGATTCTTTATTATTTAAGCCTGTAAAAGGAAATGTATACGAGGTGAAAGTAATCAAAATGTTAGATTTTGGTGCTGTTGTTGAGTATGTGGAAGCTCCTGGAAATGAAGTTTTATTACACGTTAGTGAATTGGCATGGGAACGTACCAATAATGTAAGTGATGTTGTAAATATGGGTGATGTTCTTGAAGTGAAGTATTTTGGTGTAGATCCAAGAACACGTAAAGAAAAAGTATCTCGTAAAGCTTTATTGGATAAACCTGAAGGTTTTGTAGAAAGACCTCCACGTGATAACAACAGAGGTAGAGATAACCGTGGTAGAGATAATCGTAATCGTGACAGACGAAGAGATTAATTCACTGCTTTATAAATGATTTTAAAACCACCTTCTTTAGGTGGTTTTTTATTTTTCTCACCTTTTTTGTAACATTTACTCAAGATTATACGTATTAGCTAATGCAGACTTGATAAAATAATTTAAAAATATTGAATGAGACAGCTTAAAATAACAAAACAGGTTACCAACCGTGAAACAGCATCCTTAGATAAATATCTTCAGGAAATTGGAAAAGTAGATTTGATCACCGCAGATATGGAGGTTGAATTAGCACAGCGTATCAAGGCAGGTGACCAGATAGCTTTAGAAAAATTAACAAAAGCAAATTTACGATTTGTGGTATCTGTTGCAAAGCAATATCAAAATCAAGGTTTAACCTTACCGGATTTGATCAATGAAGGTAACTTAGGTTTGATAAAAGCAGCAAAAAGATTTGATGAAACACGTGGATTTAAGTTTATTTCTTATGCCGTATGGTGGATTCGTCAATCTATTTTACAGGCATTGGCTGAGCAATCAAGAATTGTAAGACTGCCATTGAATAAAATTGGTTCAATTAATAAGATCAACAAAACCTTTGCAAGATTAGAGCAGGAAAATGAAAGACCGCCTTCTGCAGAGGAAATTGCAAAAGAACTGGATATGACCGTTACAGATGTAAAAGAGTCAATGAAAAATTCCGGTCGTCATGTATCGATGGATGCACCATTAATTGAAGGTGAAGATTCTAACTTATACGATGTTTTAAATTCAGGTGAATCTCCGAACCCTGATAAAAGTTTATTGCACGAATCTCTAAAAGTGGAAATTTTAAGAGCATTGGAAACGCTAACTCCAAGAGAAGCAGATGTTGTAAAACTGTATTTTGGTTTAGGTGATGCACACCCAATGACATTAGAAGAAATTGGTGAAACTTTTGATCTAACACGTGAACGTGTCCGTCAGATCAAAGAGAAAGCGATTCGTAGATTGAAACACACATCAAGAAGTAAAATTTTAAGAACCTATTTAGGTTAATTAATATTAGATTAGACATACAAAGGCTCGTGAAAATTCATGAGCTTTTTTTGTTTTGGGTTTTATCGGAGTATATTAAAAATAATAGAGAGCAAATACAAACTCCTAATGTATAATATCTTTGAAAACTCAAAACTGTTCATTGCATTTTTTCTGTTCATTTTTTTAGTGACAAAAAAACGAACCAAAAAAGTCATGGCTTACAAAAATTTAATAACCTAAATTTCATAAAACCAAAGTGCAGCAGAGTGATTTTCGAGCACAGCTCTCAACTTCTCTGTTTTACTAAGGTTTTATTTCCTTTAAAACATTAAATTCTTGAAGGCCAACTCCACCAAAATTAAGTTTTGAAGATTAATTGATTTTCAAGTAATTTATGATTATTATTTCATTTTGGTGATCTATAGGCCATTTAAAGCTCATCATTCAATAGGAATAATTTCATTCTTATCAAGTTAAAATCATTCTTTTATTTCGTAATATGAATAATGTCGCAATTAATAAACTCTCATAGCGAACAGAGCCTAAAG
>JAOZTG010000026.1:24214-26956 GCA_029939235.1 Flavobacteriaceae bacterium | reverse complement strand
GTAGATTTTTTCATAGAAAGTAAGTGATATATCACTAATTTTGTTATTTAAATCCATTTAAATAATGAGCAATATTATAACTCTAAAAAGAACTACCTTAAACTTAACTATTAGTTTATTCCTTTTTTTATTTTCTTTAGCAGTGCAAAGTCAGGTGAAAAATAATAATGAAGAAATCCCAAAAGTCCTTCATAATTTCCAGGCAGACAGTGACGGGAATTTATTTACACACAATAAGGATGGAGTAAAGTTGTATGATACCGAAGATAATACAAAAAATGTACTTACTACATTTGAAGGAGTTGCAACTGGTGTTAAAGAGGGAATACAATTCGATTTTAAAAACAAGGACTTTTCCGGTACAATTTATTTTGGATTGATTCATCATAAAGATTCTAAATATCCATTACCTGTATACCGATCTAAATCATTAAAAATTACTAATGGAAGATCATTGGTGAATTTTAAATATTTAACAGGGAATTACGATATGACAGGATGGGAAGAATCTAAAAAAGGAACTATTGGGTACCGGGTTGTGAATACAGAAGGTAAATTTTTATATGATGGAAAAGTTAGTTTTTCAGGAAACGGACCTTTTAAGGTTGTCAATACAATCGTTAGCGGACCTTTCATTAATTTGCTCAAACCAGATGGTGTTACTATTTCATTTGTAAGTAGCAAGGAATCAATTTGTTCAATTAAAATAAATGATCAAATTTTTAAAGATAAAAAGGCGACCAAAAATCATGAGATCAAAATAGAAGGTTTACATCCTGAAACAATTTATTCCTACATTCTGCAAAATGGGAATCTGGAGCAAAACTATACTTTTAAAACAGATCCTTTACCTGGTAGCAGAAAAGAGTTCACTTTTGCATATACCAGTGATTCCAGAGGTGGAGCAGGTGGAGGTGAAAGAGATTTTAACGGTACAAATGCATATATGGTTAAAAAAATAATGGCTGTAAGTGCCCAAAAGAAAACTGCATTTGTTCAGGTTACAGGTGATATTATTGGTGGCTACAAAAGTTCTAAAGGAGAAATGTTATTACAATACCGTAACTATACAAATGCCATTGAACCTTTTGCACATTCTTTACATATTGTAACGAATATGGGTAACCATGAAGCCTATGTCAGGTCTTTTAAAGATGAAGAAAGAAAGTATCATTTACGGGTAAATAATTTTCCGTATGCAACAAATTCCAGTGAAGTTCTTTTTGCTTCTGTATTTACAAATCCACTCAATGGTCCAAAAAGTGAGGACAATAATAAATTTGATCCCAATAGGAATAAAATAGATTTTCCACCTTATGATGAAAATGTTTTTTATTATACGCATGACAATGTAGTGATGATCAATTTAAATTCTAATTATTGGTATACGCCTTCCATGAGAAGTATTCCAATAAATGGAGGAAATATTCATGGCTATGTAATGGATAATCAATTAGAGTGGTTAAAAATAACTTTGGAAACTCTTGAAAAAGATAAAAATATTGACCATATATTTGTTACCATTCATACGCCGTTTTTCCCAAATAGTGCGCATATTTCTGATGATATGTGGTACGGCGGGAATAATATGCCTAGACCATGGATTGCAGGAAAAGAAGTGGATAAAGGTATTATTGAAAGAAGAGATGAGATGTTGGATCTGATGATCAATAAAAGCAGTAAAGTCGTGGGCTTACTTACCGGAGATGAGCATAACTATTGTAAAACAGAAATTGGTCCAAATACAGTTATTTACCCAAAAGATTATACTGAAAAAAAGATCAAATTGAAAAGAACGGTTTATCAGATCAATAATGGAGCTGCCGGAGCTCCTTATTATGCCCAAAGAGATGTTCCCTGGACCCCATTTACTACCGGATTTACCACCCAAAATGCAGTTTGCTTTTTCACAGTAAATGGATCTAAAATTAAAATGGTTGTCGTCAATCCGGATACTTTGGAAGAAATTGATGAGTTGGAATTTTAGAAACCAGAGAGATTAAAGTACAAATATTTTTGATTACAGTAGTGCTGTTCAGCGCCAGATACCTTGGAGTTTGTTGTTAACTTGGTTCTGTTTTAGAATAATGGGGTATTATGATTTTAGCCACTTGGATATGGTATGTAACGCAAAAATATCTTTGAGAAACTTTGTGTTTTCTCTGTGTAACTCTGTGAAATACCCGCGGAACGGACGGGCAGGGCTATTGCACAAAGTCTACTCTTTAAGGTGAACCTTAACTTTTAAAACAAACCGGTAGAATTTCTCCAGATGTTAGTCTGTATTTATCAACCAATTCAGCTGAAATAGTTTTGGAGTAATCAACTTCCTTTACAGTGAAACCTACTTTTCGTAATCTGTCAAAATAATCTTTTCCATAAATCCGTACATGGTCATATTGTCCGAAATGTTTTTTACGATCTTCTTTCGAAGTGATATTGAAATCTTCGTAGGTTTTTTCCAGACCTAGATCCTGAGGAATTTGAAAGACACCCATTCCGCCAGGTTTTAAAATACGGTAAAGCTCTTTCATTGCTTTTGTGTCATCTTCAATATGCTCCAAAACATGGTTGCAAAAAACAATGTCAAAATTTTCATCATCAAACGGAAGATCTAAAATATCAGCTTTTACATCAACAATTGGTGAATAAAGATCGGCAGTTGTGTAATCCAGATTTTTCATCTTTTTAAATATGGGTAAAAAACACTGTTCGGGAGCCATGTGTAAAACCTTTTTCTTT
>JAOZTG010000026.1:0-24114 GCA_029939235.1 Flavobacteriaceae bacterium | reverse complement strand
TTTAAATATGGGTAAAAAACACTGTTCGGGAGCCATGTGTAAAACCTTTTTCTTTGCAGTGAAAAAGTCGGTCTTATTTTTTAAATATAGCCATAATAATCGATGTCTTTCTAAAGATAAGGTACTTGGTGATAAAACATTTTGGCGTTGCTCTCCATATCCATAAGGCAAGAATTTTTTAAAACTTTTGCCGTCAATTGGATCGGTATATTTATCCCCTTTTAACCATGCTGCTAAAACAGGTCTCGCCAAATAACTTAGTTTGATAAGGTAAGGGCGGGGAATCGTATTTAGTATGGTTTTAAATAGTTTCATGGTTGTCTTTAACACACCCCTTTAATTCCCCTCTCGTGAGGGGAGATCCGCTTTAATAAAATAATAAATTTAGCGGATAGGGGTGTGTTTAATGTATAAAAAATAGTAATTATTGTCTGAATTCATTTTCTTCATCACTCACAATTCCCAAAGCATCATAAACATATTGAAAAGTAGATAGCAATTCCGGTTTACCGTTGACAATGGCCACATCATGTTCAAAGTGAGCACTTGGTTTCATGTCAACAGTCTTGATGGTCCAGCCATCACTAAATTGTTTGATTCGATGAGTGCCTAAGTTGATCATAGGTTCGATAGCAACCACCATTCCTTCTTTGAATTTTTTTCCTCTGCCTCTTCTTCCATAATTTGGCATCTCAGGATCTTCATGCATTTCTTTACCTAAACCATGACCTACCAACTCTCGAACTACACCATAACCATGTTTTTCAGTATAATTTTGAATGGCAAAACCAACATCTCCAACCCGGTTACCTGCTTTGAATTCTCTAATGCCTGCATATAAACTTTCTTTGGTGATTCGCAATAATTTTTTAGTCTCTTCCGCTACTTCACCAATTTCAAAAGTGTAGGCATGATCACCATAAAAACCATTTTTTAAAGAACCACAATCTACAGAAATAATATCTCCTTCTTTTAATGGTGTATCATTTGGGATACCATGAACCACCTGCTCATTCGGACTCATACAAAGTGTATTAGGGAAATCATATAATCCTAAAAACCCTGGGATTGCTCCCAGATCTCTGATGTGTTCTTCGGCTATTTTATCTAACTGTAAAGTAGTTACTCCCGGTTTTATGACTTTTGCAACTTCTCCCAGTGTTTTGGAAACGATCAATGCACTTTCACGCATCAATTCAATTTCTTCACGGGTTTTTATTTTTATCATTAAGAAAAATTTAATGCTGCAAAGATATAAAAAGAAAAAGGGATAAAGACCAAAGTAAAAAGTGTTTCTTTTGATAGTTCTATCGAGTATTATGATAACTAATTTATTAAGAATTCAATGGAATGATAAATTTGATCAGATTTTTTTTAACTTTATAACATCTTAAAAAAATGAAATATGTACAAATCTGTAACACCTCAGGAAGCTGTAAAAGTTATTAAGTCAAATAATAGGGTTTATATTCAGGCAGGAGCTGCTGCACCCCAAACATTGATCAATGCTATGACCAATCGAAGTGATGAATTGAGAAATGTACAAGTTTGTCATCTGCATACCGAAGGAAAAGCGCCATATGCTAATCCAGATTTGAAAGATAGCTTTCATGTAAATTCATTTTTTTTAGGGTCAAATGTCAGGCATACAATAAAAGCAGGAAACGGTTCTTATACTCCAGTTTTTTTAAGTGAGGTTCCAATCTTATTCAAACGAAATATCATTGATATTGATGTAACTTTGATTCAGGTTTCGCCACCCGATAAACATGGCTATTGTTCTTTAGGAACCACTGTAATGGCCACAGTTGCTGCAATTGAAAATGCAAGTCATGTAATTGCTCAGATCAATCCTCAAATGCCAAGAACTCATGGTGATGGAATTATTCATATCTCAGAACTCAACTCTTTTGTAGAGGTGGATGAGCCTATTTTTGAAATTCAGATTCCGGAGATCACAAAAACTGAGCACAGGATTGGTGAATATATTGCTGAATTGATCGATGACAGAAGTACTTTGCAAATGGGAATTGGTAATATTCCGAATGCAGTTTTGCAAAATTTGGGAAATCATAAAGATCTGGGAATTCACTCAGAGATGATCTCTGATGGAGTAGTGGATCTTATCTTAAAAGATGTGATCAATGGAAATTATAAAGGAGTAAGTCCCGGTAGGGCAATGGCTACTTTTTTACTTGGAAGCAGAAAACTGTACGATTATGTCGATGATAATCCGTTTATTGAATTAAGAACATCTGATTATGTTAACGATGTTGCCGTGATTAGACGAAATCCAAAAATGGTTGCTATAAATTCGGCTGTAGAGGTTGATCTGACTGGTCAGGTTTGTTCAGATTCTATTGGAACAAGACTTTATTCTGGGGTAGGAGGACAAGTTGATTTTATTCGCGGGGCATCCTTAAGTGAAGGAGGAAAAGCAATCATTGCATTGCCATCTACAACAAAAAAAGGAGTTAGCAGGATCGTACCCTTTTTAAAGAGAGGAGCAGGTGTGGTTACTACAAGAGCGAATGTACATTATGTGGTTACCGAATATGGCGTTGCAAATTTATATGGTAAAACGATCAAACAAAGGCAGGAAGCATTAATTAAAATTACTCATCCTGATTTTAGAGAAGAATCTGAACGAGAGTATTTTGATAATATCAGAAAATAAAATAAGTGAAGAATAAAATAATGTAGGAAGATTAGCCTTTAAAAAGGCCAAAAAAGCCTTTCTTGTTTTTGTGTTCTTTTGGCTTTTCTGTTTTTAACAGTTCTCTGTAAATTTCACCCCAGCTTAATAAACCTCCAACATTTCTATCATCAATAAAGACATCTGCATTTACTTTTCGGCTAATGGAGCCGTCAAATTTTTCCTCAGGATAACTCTTATTAACAGCATAAAATTCAAGACCGTTCTTTTTACAGAAATTAACTGCATCATCCAGCTTTTCACCGTAACGATAGGTCCATAAGATCAATCTATGTCCCTTTTTCTGCAATTCCAGTAAAGTATCAAATGCGAAAATTTTTGCAGAGCCTACTTTTGGATACGCATCTTCAACAATGGTTCCGTCAAAATCAACAGCAATAATCAAAGAATTTTTAGGTAGCATAGATTAATTTTTGACAAATTTAATGTATTCTGAGGGAATACATAATATTAAACTGATAACTTAACTAAGTATTGTATTTTACTCTAAAAAACTAAAATCTATTCCTCTTCGTAAGAATGTTTATAGGGTTTACCACTTATAATTTTAAGCACATCTTTTTCCAGGGTTTCTCTCGGAAATTCAACAAATCTACCAATTTCTTTACCTTTTTTGAAAAATATAAAAGTCGGTACATTGGTGATATTCATACCTTCCTGAAGATTATCAGGTGTTTCTTTAGATCGGTTTACTGCGATCATGCTTAAATTATTATAGTCAAAGTTAACAGCATTCATCAGCTTATAAAAAATGGGTATTTCATGTTGACTATCTCCACACCAGGTTCCCATAAAAGCTTTTATGGTTACACCTTTCATGTATTTTTTAATTTTGTTTACAACGGCTGCATCCAGTTTTGCATTATTGTAATTTGGATTGAACCATTCTGCAAAAGGTTGTTGCTCAAAATTTTCTTTAGATTGAATACCTACTAACATTTTTTCATCATGATCTTGCGAAAGACCATTAAAATGAATTAATACAAGAAAAAAGAATGCTATTTTTTTCATAAAATAATTATTATAACAATGATTTTTGAGTCATACTTTTTGGTTGTTCCAGATCCATTAATTCGAGTATTGTTGGAGCAATATCAGCTAAAACGCCATTGTGAATTTTATGTTCTTTATTTGGTTCTACCAAAATAAGAGGCACAGGATAAGTAGTATGAGCTGTGTTTGGTGAGCCATCTTCATTGATCATTTTTTCACTATTCCCATGATCGGCAATAATAATGCTGGTATAACCATTTTCTAAGGCAATTGGTATAATATTTGCCAAACAACCATCAACGGTTTCAGCTGCTTTTTGAGCTGCTTCCATGATTCCTGTATGTCCTACCATATCGGTATTGGCAAAATTCAGACAAATAAAATCTGTTTCTTGTTTTACTAACTCAGGAATAATTGCCTCTTCAACATCTTTGGCACTCATTTCTGGTTGTAAATCGTATGTGGCAACTTTTGGCGATGGACAAAGAATTCTTTTTTCACCTTTAAACGGTTTTTCTCTACCTCCTGAAAAGAAAAATGTTACATGTGCATATTTTTCTGTTTCTGCAATTCGAATTTGTTTTTTATTGTTTTTTTCTAAAACTTCTCCCAAAGTGTCAACCAGATTATCTTTATCGTAAATCACAGAGATATTTTTAAAAGAATTATCGTAGTTGGTCATGGTTACATAATGTAAAGGAAGTGAGTGCATGTTATATTCTGGAAATTCTTCCTGTGAAAGGGCACGGGTTATTTGGCGACCACGATCTGTTCTGAAATTAAAGAAAACAATCACATCATCCTCTTCAATTTTTGCAATTGGCTCGTTGTTTTCATCTACCATAACCATAGGTTTGATAAACTCATCCGTTATTCCATCTTCATAACTTTTCACCATGCTTTCAACTGCATCCGTTGATTTTTCACCAATACCATTTACCATTACATCATAAGACAGCTTCACTCTATCCCAACGTTCATCTCTATCCATTGCATAATATCTACCGCAAACGGTTGCCAGTTTACCAGTAGTTTGATCCATATATTTTACAATATCAGCAATAAAACCTTTACCTGATTTTGGATCTACATCTCTTCCATCAGTAAACGCATGTAAATAAACATCGGTTAAACCGAAATCCTTCGCTGCTTTGATCAAACCTTTTGTGTGTTTTATATGAGAATGCACACCTCCGTCTGATAATAAACCCAATAAATGTACCTTTTTGTTATTTTCTTTTGCATAAGTAAATGCATCTACCAATGGTTTTTCATTTGCCAATGAACCATTTTCTACAGCGTTATTGATTTTTACAAAATCCTGGTAAACAATTCTACCGGCTCCTAAATTCATATGGCCAACTTCTGAATTTCCCATTTGGCCTTCAGGTAAACCAACATTCAATCCATCGGCACGTAAACTTGCATTTGGATAGTTTTTTATTAAAGAATCGAAAAACGGGGTTTTTCCTTGATAAATAGCTGAGACTTTTGGATCCTGGGTAATTCCCCAACCATCCAATATGATTAACATTACTTTCTTTTGCATTATATAATTTCTAAAAAATGATTTGCAAAGATACTGAAATTTAAAAATGTAACGTTAAATTAAATCTAATTTTGTAGGAATCCAGCAAGTGATAAATATTGTAATGGAAACGTAAAAAGGTGCTTATTCAGGTACAATACGAACAATTCCTAATTGCTCAATTGCTACATAAATAAACCCATCTGGGCCTTGTCTAACATTTCTGACACGTCCCATATTTTCCAATAGCTTTTCTTCTTTAGTAACCTTATTATTTTCTAATACAACCCGATTTAAATAGTTGAATTTTAATGATCCAACTAAAAGATTTCCCTTCCAGACAGGGTATTTATCACTTGTTACAAAGGCCATACAGCTTGGAGCAATAGATGGCACCCAATAATGTAGTGGTTGCTCCATGCCTGGTAATGAAGTGTCATCCGTAATTTTAGTGCCACTATAATTAATCCCATAGGTGATTTTTGGCCAGCCATAATTCTTTCCCGCATTTATAATATTGATCTCATCACCTCCTTTTGGGCCATGTTCATGTGTCCATATTTTTCCTGTTTGAGGATGTAATGCCATACCTTGTGGATTTCTGTGACCGTAAGAAAAAATTGCTTTTTTAGCTCCTTTTGTGTTGTAAAAAGGATTGTCAGAAGGAATACTTCCATCATCATTTAATCTGTAAATTTTCCCTCCGTCTCTGGTTATGTCTTGGGGGTTGACATCACGTTTATGCCTATCTCCAATAGAGAAAAATAAAAAACCATTGCGGTCAAATTCCAATTTTGAACCAAAATGATTTCCTGTTTTTGTATTAGGTGTTGCTTTATATAATATTTCCTGTTCAATCAATTCATTGTTAAGTAATTTGGCTCTCATTATAGTTGTATTCCCGCCTTTTCCATCATTTTCAATATTGGCAGACATAGAAAAATAGATCCATCCATTTTTTGTATAATCAGGGTGCAATTCAATATCTAATAAACCACCCTGATTTTCGTAATAGACCTTTGGAACATTTTTAACATTAGTTTTCCTTCCATTTTTAAAGTGAATTAGTTTTCCTTTCTGTTCTGTTATAAGCATAGATCCATCTGGTAAGAATGCCATGCCCCAGGGAATTTCAAGGTTATCAACAACAGTTTCTACTTTGTAATTCATAGATTTTTGATAAACAGTATTTTCATCTCGTTGACAATTTGCTATAACAAAAGAAAATAGCAATAGTGGGAGGTAAATTTTTTTCATGAAATTGGATTTATAGCTTAAAATTACAATTTTTAAAATAGATACTTCAAATTTACTCCTGTATAATAATTAATTGGTTCTCCTGGATAATAATATCTTGGAGCTTTATTGCCAAAACTACCTGCGTTAATAAGTAACATGGAAGCATATTTTTCATTCAATAGATTATTGATTCCTACAAACAGATCCAAGTGTATTTTGTTGTTAATTTTTGATTTAAAACCTATTTTCATATTTAGCAACTGGTATTTTTGAGAATAGATTGTATTATCATCTCGTAATGGAATTTCACCTACATAGTAGTAATTTAAAAAACCGTAAAATCCGATATCAGAGTCAAAATAAATTTGAGAATTAAAAGTATTTTTGGGTGTTCCTGTTAGATCATTTCCCGAATAATCATTTTCCAGAACCAGAAACTCTTCGAATTTGAAATTATTATAACTAAAAGAGTTTAAATGTGTTATATTTATTTTTTCAGATTTAAGAATGGTATAATTGATATCCATTTCTATTCCATTTAATTGGGTTTTACCAGCATTCACACCAATGAATTGATCATCGGCAGTGCGTTTGGCTACTAAAAGATCTTTAACATTCATTCGATAAAATGCTATTTCATAATTGAAAATATCATTGACTATTTTTCCTCTACTTCCAATTTCGTAATTCCATCCGGTTTCGGGTTTAATATTTGTGTTTATAAGTCCGTTTGGCAATAGAGTTTCCTCCAGTTTTGGAGGAGAAAATCCATGACTTATTGTTCCGTAGATCATTGAATTGGAAGTTATTTGGTGGGTAATTCCAATTTTAGGCGAAATAATGATGTCGAACCTATAATCTCCTGAAAAGTTAGTAGCAGCATCATTAAATTCATCTTTTAGTTTGTAAACAGTTTGATTGAAGTTCAGACCAATATCAAGAATTGTTTTTTTTGAAAGTTCATATTTTGAATCCATAAACAAATTAAAATAAACTTTGTCTTCTTTAAAATCACTTAAGATTTCACCTTGAACACTACCTATTTCCGGTGGAACATCTTTGTAAAGGTTTTCAAATGTTTGAATGGAATTATGATCATAAAACAATTCACCTCCAATGGTCCATTTTAAAGATCTGTCAAGGAATTTGTTTTCTGATAAAAACTTGGTTCTCAATCCGATGGCATTTGTTTTTTCTTTTAGAATATTAAAAGGTCTTGCTTCATAAGAGTTTAAAAATGAAGTAAATATGCTTGTTATCTGTTTTGTTTTTAAATTGAAATCGTGTTGCCATGAAAGTCCAAGTAATCCTTTATTATAATCTTCATAACCTTTAGATCTCCCCCAGGTATAGGCTGCTGATTCCGGATTATTGATATAATTATCTTCATTTAAAGAGCTTGGAATAAATGCTTTTAGATCAATAAAGTTTGCTATAAAAGTAAGCCTGTCTTTATCTTTAAGAAAATGATTGGAAGCGAGTGTAAATACCTGTCTGTTGAGAGAATTATTTTCACGGTAACCATCACTATGGGTATTAGTATAAATAATATTTGCAGAATTTGTTGGGTTTCCTAAATTAGCATGAAGGCTATATTTTTGTAAACCAAATGATCCAAAAAGTGCACCAATGTTTAGTGAAAATTCATCAAACTGACCTTTGTTCGGAATCAATTGTATTGTTCCGCCCAAACCTGCGCCATACAGACTTGAAGAAGGCCCTTTTAATACTTCTACCCTACCCAAGGCATTTAATTCGATATCTTCTATGGTTGATTCTCCTGAGCCATTTGTAAGTGGAATATCCTGATAGTAGGCTCTTATTTTACTTGTTCCATATAAATTTCGAGAACCTATGCCTCTGATTGTAATTCGATTGGTATTTTGTGTTCCACATTGCATATAAACACCGGAAACCATGTTAAGAATGGGTGCCATATTGGTGCTGTTATTGCTGGCTATTTCCTTTGTTGTAATGATGGATATGGCTGAGGCTATTTTCTTTAATTGACTTTGAAAATGATTTGTTTTGATTATTATTTCATTTAAATTTTCAGATTTCTCCATTAATTTAACAATAATTAAATTTGAATTTTCAATAAGAATTGTTTTAGAATGGTAACCATTTTTTGAAAAAATATAATTACCAGATTTAATTAATGAGAAAAAACCATTTTCATTAGTTGTTGCAACAATATTTTTAGAAGTATCAGAGATTTGAACATTAAAAATTTCAATTGAGTTTTCAGAGCCAATTACTTTTCCACCAAAACTTTGAGCAGATAAAGAAATTGAAATAAACCAGCACCAAATAAATAAAATTTGTATTGATGTTCTCATAAAATAAGTAAAGTCATTAATTTATTTTACAAGACCATTGGTCACCCCGTTTTTATCCTTACCTAAATCATAAATAAACCCATTGATGATGGCATAAACTACTACATTATTTTTGGTGAGTAAAAACGTTGGGTTTTTATACAGTGCTATTGGAGATTTGGGAATTGTATTATTCTTTGGAATTGAAATTTTACGTGAGTCTATGATATTAACAGGATAATGAGTAAATCTAATTTCATCTGGTAAAGAGTCAACACTTACCGTAGTATATCCTTGTAGTAATAATTTTTTAAAATCCAGTTTTTTGAATTCTTCAAAATCAGATAAGATCTTTGGGTAGGTTTCTCCTATTTTAAATTTTAGACCCTTGACATCCAGAGTTTCATAACCATAGTAGATAGACAGATCACCAATATCTCTTATTTGTCCCTTATAATAAAAATCGGTATGTTTTTGATTTTCTATTTCATTTTGCATGATACCAAGATCCACTGAATAGTTTTGGCCCAAGTGAGGAAAATTAAGATTTGTAATTTTCAGATCAAATAGTTTTCGATCATTCCTTGGAATATTTTCATATTCTTTTATCGATGTATTTTTATATTTACCTGTTGAAATAGAATGAATTGCCGCAAGTATAGAAACATAATTCAATTTACGTATAAATTGTTTTTCGGGATCATTTGGATATCCTCCTGATTCGATCAGGATAGTACTCGTACCCCATTTTTGAATATTATCACCAAAGGCACGTGGTTCAAAATCATCAGAATATCTGCCTACTTGTCCGGGTGCATATTGTTGAATGATACGGTTCATCTCCACAATAATCTTCATGGCATTACCGCGGGTGGTATTGATGGTTTTTTCATAATTATAAGCCGGAGCTAAATAGGAAATAGTTGCAGGTTTTTCAGTTCGTTCGGCGTTATAGTACTTACTTTGATCGTGTAAATTAAAACCAAAATTAGCATGTAAACTATCACGGGCCGCTTTTAAAATTTTAGCTTCCGGACTTTGTAATTGAACAGCATCCCGGTTTAGATCAATACCAATAGCATTTCTGCGGGTAAATCTTTCTGCACCATCGGGATTTAGCATAGGAATAAAATGCAGTTTTATATTTGATAAAATTGTCTTGTTCTTTTTCAGATAATTAAAAATATCAAATATTGCCATAGTAGCAGTTGATTCATCACCGTGCATTTGTGACCAAAGAAGAATATTTGTTTTCCCTTTTCCAATACTTATCATTTTTATAGATCTGCCCTCAATTGAGTTACCCAAGTTAGTGATTTTAAAAGCTTTATCTGATCTCAAATCATTGATCAATGGTTGGATATCCTGATGTTTAAACCTTCTGTTTGTGATTTGCTCTTCTTTATAATTTTCATAATTTGAAAATAATTTGTCTGAGATATTTTTTTGTTGAGCAAATATTCCTGTTAAGGGAATAAAAAGTAATATGAAAAATAGTTTTTTCATTGTATGATTTATTAATTTGATTGTATAAAATATTGATTGACCAATTTATCTTATAACTTTTTCTGGAACCGATTTCCAGTTATATTTAGAAGTTTTTTGACGAACACTATTTAAAAAGTCAACTCCTGGATCTGTTTTTTTAGTACGGTATGACTCATCTTTTTCCAGCCATAATTCATGACCTTCAAAGTTTTGATATTCTAAATGTCCGATCACATATTCAATTGCAGGATATTTCTTTTTTAAATACTTGATAAGTTTTACATTTGATTTCAATTGTTTTTTGGTAAGAGGTTTATCTTTTAATCCACCTACATTTTCAATACCAATGGCACAATGATTTAATCCAATCACATGGCGGGCCATATAAGTCTCGGGTAATAATCTGTAAATTTTACCATCCTGATCCACCACAAATTGGGCAGCTACATTCAATGCGCCTGCATTTGCAATTTTGGGTCTCCAGTTAGGAAGTTTCACCGGATCAAATGCTTTTAAAGTCTTTTCTAATGTAGGAATTGCTGTCCAGTGAACAACTACCATTTTTGGGTGAATGGTTGGATTCTCTTGTGTTAAACCATATCTTGTTTCCAGATATTCAAGTGTTAAACGATCTCTTTCAGGAGTCATGACAACTGGTCTGTCAATAATTTTTACAGAATTGCAGGAGGTTAAACTTAGCCAAATTACAAGAATTATGAAGTAATAATTTTTCAAAATAGGATATTTATAATGTAAAATAATAGGAAAAAGAAAACTCTGATAAAAATATGATTTAGATAAAGAATCTTACGATTTTCTATTCTGATTTGTTCTCTTATTTTTTTAAGTTGATCAGGAGTTGCTTTTCTAAAATTTGTTCTTTTATTTAAATATTTGGTGCTTCCTTTTAGGTCAAAATACTTTTTTCTCCTGCCAGCCAGTCTACTATTATTTTTGAGGGTAGTAATCATCCCTTGAACAGAACCACCAAAACTCATTTTATTTGCAATTTAGGAATACTAATTACTTTGAACATAGCCATATTCCTTTATGGCTTCTTTAATTTCTTCAATTCTATGAGGTCCACTTGGATGTGTACTTTGAAATTCAGGAGGCGCCTGACCCCCGGATGCCTTGTCTAAAATATCCATCACTTCAATGTAATGATAAGGGTTGTAACCCGCATCTATCATAAATCTTACCCCCAGGCGATCAGCTTCCAGTTCATCAGTACGGCCATATTTCATATTAACAGTATGAGCTACTACAGATGCCATTTGAGCCATATTTGGATCAGTACCTGCCATGATGCCAGTTAAAATTCCATTTGTCAATTCATGTTTTGCTATTTGTTCAGCAGAATGTCTTCCAACGACATGGCCAGTTTCATGACCTAAAATACCTGCCAGCTGATCTTCAGTCTTTAAAAGTTTAAACAAACCATAAGTAATAAATATTTGTCCGCCGGGTAGTGCAAATGCATTTACCGTTTGAGGGTCACGAAGTAAATGGTAGTCATACCGATAAGGGGTTTCTTTTGCTATGCTGTTATTTACAACTTTTTGTCCAACTTTTTTCACAAGAGCCTGTGCTTCTTGATCTGGATATAAACCACCATATTCTTTTGCCATTTGGGGCGCACTATGTAAACCTAATTGGATCTCTTGGTCGGTTGTTAAGGATATGTGTTGTTTTTTACCTGTGTATTGGTTTGTTTCTCCTTTGGTCCAGTATTTAAAAAAAGAAAACAAAACGATTGCTGCACCAATCAGTAGTTTTACTTTAAGATTGCCTCTGTTTCTCATAATTATCTTGCTTGTTCGTTGAAAACGGATATTATTATTTCGTAAAGTTAGGATAAATATTAAAAAATAACTGAATTTATATTAAAATATGAATACAAAAGAAAGTTAACCTAACGGATAAGTAATATAATAGAAGAATCACAAAATGTCAAATAAGGGTTTAAAAAACTATATCATCATTTAAGAAATTTTATAATAGCAAAGAGTCAAGTGATCAATACAAGGCCAAAAAATATTTGGTCTTAGAAAAATAAATACCCTTATAATTGTGAAATCCGCAAAGTATTTACCATTCCTTTTGCTTGTACCGGCATAGAAGTTAAATTGATAACAAAATCACCTTTTACAGCATAACCATTTTCTAAAGTTGTTTTATTAATATCTTCAACTGTACGTTCAGTACTGTCCAATCTGTCGTAAAAGTGAGCTTTTACTCCCCAAAGTAAGTTTAACATTGCCAGGATCCTTGGATTATCAGAAAAAACTAAAATATTTGATTTTGGTCTCCAGGAAGATATTTGAAATGCAGTATAACCGCTATGGGTTAATGTAGTTATTGCTGTAGCTTCAATAGAATCGGCCACTTGTGCTGCCTGGTGACAAATTGCTTTTGTGATGAAGCGTTCGTCTACACACTCAACTGGTCTTACCGGACTGTTAATTAGATTTGAGTCTTCAACACTTTCGATGATAAGTCTCATTGCATTTATTACACGTATTGGAAATTCACCTACAGAAGTTTCTCCGGAAAGCATTACTGCATCAGCTCCATCCATTATTGAATTTGCAACATCATTAACTTCGGCTCTTGTTGGCACCTGACTTGTGATCATAGATTCCATCATCTGAGTAGCAATAATTACCGGAATTCTGGCCTCTTTGGCTTTGCGAACCAGCATTTTTTGGATTATCGGACCTCTTTGCATTGGAACTTCCACACCCAAATCACCCCGGGCAACCATTATTCCATCACAATGTGATGTAATTTGATTTATATTTTCAACTGCTTCTGGTTTTTCAATTTTTGCTATGATTGGTATTTTATAGGGTGATTTTTCTTTGATCAGGTCACTTAACATGATCAGATCTTCAGGAGTTCTAACGAAAGACAAGGCTATCCAGTCAACTTGATTTTCAATTGCAAAAATGGCATCTTTTATATCTTTTTTTGTCAATGCCGGTAAAGAGATCTTTGTATTGGGTAAATTAACTCCTTTTTTTGATTTCAATCTTCCGCCACGTATTACCTTGGTCTTAACAATTGATTTTTGATCTGTTTCAATTACTTCGAACAATAATTTACCATCATCTACAAGTATTTGTTCACCCGCCTTTACATCCTTAGGAAAATTTTTGTAGGTCATATAAGCCTTTTCACTATTTCCTTCACATTTCTCCGTAGTAAAAGTAAAATTATCTCCTTTTTTTAATTTAACTTTTTCTCCCATTACACCTACACGTAATTTAGGTCCCTGAAGATCTGCCAAAATCGCAACATGCCAGTTGTTTTTGTTATTTAAATAGCGGATGTCTTTTATTTTTTGAGTAACATCTTCGTAATTAGCATGTGAGAAATTAATTCTGAAAACATTGACACCGGACAACATCATTTGCTCCATAATTTCAATACTATCAACTGCAGGCCCTAATGTGGCAACTATTTTTGTCTTTTTTCGTGTTTTCATTTCTTAAAATATTAAATTATCCCTTGATTTTAACGTGTATGGATCAATTGTGTAGGATGTAATTATCTTTTCAGCTTCTTTTATTTTTGTTAAAATATTTTCTAAATTTTCATCTTTGATAAATCCATTAATTTTTATAAAATAATCTACTTTATTTTTTTCAGGTATTAAAAACCGGATTTTTGTTTCCTCATCAAACAAATTAGTATTTGATTGAACACTATTCGTTGAAATAAATTTATTTGAGATCATTGACCACGTAATAAAAGAAGCTTTATCTTCGTATAAATAAAACGGGAAGCTGCATTGTTTTAAAGGAAAATCCAGATTATCTTTAAATCTCTTTAAAAACAGTTTTAATTCTTTGTTCAAAAAATATGCCAACCGGTAATCATTTAATGTGGTATGAATTCCTATTAGAATATAATCGTGATCATATTCAAAATCAAAGGTATGAATTTTAGACACTTTTCTAAATTTAGATCTTTACAAAAATAAAGAAGTTTTGATTTATTAAAAATGAAAACCTATTATAGTTGCGTTAATTTGATTTCTTTTCAATTTGTGTTTGCAATTTATAATAAGCTCTTTTAGAAGCTATTTCTTCTGCTTTCTTTTTTGATGTTGCCCTTCCTTTTGCAACCAATTCATTTTGGATGAATAATTTAACTCCAAAATGTTTTATAGAATCATTTCCAGTATCTTCAAAAATATGATATTTTATTTTTTTCTTGTTCTTTTGACACCATTCAAATAATACACTTTTATAACTGGTAATCTTACCTTCCAGTCTTTCAATATCAACATACGGTTCTATAACAATCTTATATATAAATTTTTCGGTAAACTTATAACCCCTGTCTAAATGTATCGCTCCGATGAGAGATTCAAAAAGATTACCATGTATATTGTTGCCAAAATTTTGATTTGGAATAGAACTATTTACGAATTTTATCAATCCAAGATCTTTTCCTAATTCATTCAAATGTTCTCTACTTACAATTTTTGATCGCATTTGTGTTAAATAACCCTCATCTCCTTTTGGAATTTTTTTAAAAAGATAATCAGCAATTACCGATCCTAAGATAGCATCTCCCAAAAATTCAAGACGTTCATAATTTAATGGATAGCCTCCTTTTGGATTGATTTTTTTTAAGGAACTGTGTGTAAAAGCCTCTTTGTAATGATTGATATTCTTGGGTTTAAAACCAACAACACCTTTGATTGCAGAATAAAATTCCTCATCTTTTTCAGATAGGGAATTCGTTATTTTGCGAAGTAAATTCATTAATTTTTAATCAGCAAATTTCTTTAATAATACACAAGCATTATGACCGCCAAAACCAAAGGTATTGCTCATGGCAATATTTACTTCTCTTTTTTGAGCTTTATTGAATGTAAGATTCAATTTTGGGTCAATCTTATCATCATCTGTAAAATGATTGATGGTTGGAGGAACGATACTATTATTAATAGCTAAAATAGAAGCAATAGCTTCAATAGCTCCCGCAGCTCCAAGTAAATGACCTGTCATTGATTTGGTTGAATTGATGTTTAAGTTGTAAGCATGGTCTCCAAAAACAGCTTTAACTGCTTTTAATTCAGCAACGTCACCAAGAGGTGTGGCTGTACCATGCAAATTGATGGCATCTACTTCTTCTGGTTTAATACCTGCATTTTGTAAGCAATTTTCCATTACAGCTTTTGCTCCCAATCCTTCGGGATGTGGTGCGGTAATATGATAGGCATCAGCAGATAGACCTCCGCCAATAACTTCGGCATAGATCTTTGCTCCACGGGCTTTTGCATGTTCTAATTCTTCCAAAATTAGTGCTCCTGCTCCCTCACCAATTACAAAACCGTCACGGTCTTTGTCAAATGGCCTTGATGCTGTTGCCGGGTCATCATTTCGTGTTGACATAGCCTGAAGAGCGTTAAACCCTCCAATTCCTGCAATGGCGATACATGATTCTGACCCTCCGGTTACAATAACGTCGGCCTGATCTAAGCGGATATAATTTAATGCATCTATCATTGAATTGGCAGAAGATGCACATGCTGAAACCGTAGTAAAATTCGGACCCCGTAAACCATGCTTGATCGAGATCTGACCAGGTGCAATATCTGCGATCATTTTTGGAATAAAGAAAGGGTTAAATCTTGGAGTTCCATCTCCTTTGGCAAATTCTAAAACTTCATTTTGAAAAGATTCTAAACCGCCAATTCCTGCACCCCATATAACACCAATTCTATTTCTGTTTTCTTTATCAAAATCCAAACCTGAATCTGCAATAGCTTCATCAGAAGCAATCATTGCATATTGGGTGAATTTATCCATTTTCCGAGCATCTTTTCTGTTCATATAATCAGTAACATTAAAGTTTTTTAGCTCACATGCAAAACGAGTTTTGAATTTTGAAGCGTCAAAGTGTGTTATTGGGGCAGCTCCGCTAACTCCGTTAACCAGACCTTCCCAATATTCATTAACATTATTCCCAATGGGTGTTAACGCTCCTAAACCTGTAACAACTACTCGTTTTAATTGCATTTAAAATGGGTTATTTGTTTAATTTTAAAAACAAAACTACGAGCTTAACCAATATTATTGGAAAAGCCCGTAATTTAATTGAATATATTTCAATTACTTTTTAGCTTCTTCTATATAACTAACTGCTTGACCAACAGTACCAATATTTTCTGCTTGATCGTCTGGAATCTGGATATCAAATTCTTTTTCAAATTCCATGATTAGTTCAACAGTATCTAGTGAATCTGCTCCTAAATCGTTAGTAAAGTTAGCTTCATTAGTAACTTCATTTTCGTCAACGCCTAACTTATCTACGATAATGGCTTTTACTCTTGATGCAATGTCTGACATAATTTTCTATTTTTATAATTTTAATTAATGCTGCAAAAATAATATATTTTCGATTTAAATCTATAAAAAGTCTAAAAAATCTGTTTTTAGACTTTTTATAGATGATAAATTTAATATTTTTATAGTAGAAATATGAATTTAAATCCTTTTTTTTGTCATGCCTATAAAAATTAAATGATATGATTAGAATTGCCATTTTTGCTTCCGGATCAGGTACAAATGCTGAAAATATTATAAATTATTTTGATAATCACTCTTCAATAAAAGTTGTTTATGTGTTTACAAATAATAAAAATGCCGGAGTGATAGAAAGGGCTGAAAGATTAAGAATACCTTTTAAGGTCATTTCAAAAAAGGAACTATTTTCAACTGAATTTGAGAAATATTTGGAAAATGAAGCTGATTTTATTGTCCTTGCCGGATTTTTATTGAAAATTCCCTCACAAATAATTAAATCTTTTCCAAACAGGATAATTAATATTCACCCTGCTTTATTACCAAAATATGGCGGCAAAGGAATGTATGGTATGCATGTGCATAAAGCAATTGTGGAAAACAAGGAAAAGGAATCAGGAATTTCTATTCATTATGTAAATGAGAATTATGATGAGGGTACTATTATCTTTCAGGAAACGGTTCCTTTGTCTATTACAGATACACCTGATGATGTTGCAGCTAAGATCCATATTTTAGAACAGAAAAATTTCCCGAAAGTTATTGAAGATACTATTTTGAAAGAGCAATAATGGACGTACATATATATACAGATGGAGCTTGTAGCGGAAACCCCGGCAAAGGCGGTTATGGCATTGTGATGGAATGGGTGGGCAGACCCTATAAAAAAGAGTTCTCACAAGGTTATAGAAAAACAACCAATAACCGCATGGAGTTACTTGCTGTAATCGTTGCTTTGGAACAATTGAAAAAAGAAGGTCTGGAAATTTTGATTACATCTGACTCTAAATATGTGATTGATTCTGTTGTAAAAGGCTGGATATATAACTGGGTTAAAAAAGGATTTAAAGATAAAAAGAATCCCGATCTGTGGAAACGATTTTTAAAGGTATATAAAAAGCACAAGGTACAATTTGAGTGGGTGAAAGGACATAGCAATCATCCACAAAATGAGCGTTGTGATCAACTGGCTGTTGTAGCCTCCAAAAAGAAAGATCTTTTGATTGATGAAGGATATGAGTCGCAATTCTCTCAAAAAGGCAAACTGGATCTGTAAAAAGAATTTTTGTCGGTTTGTTCTAAAGTTTAATTTATCCCATATTACATCCTTTGTATCGAACGTTTCCATAAATTTTGGAATGGGAATACATTAAAAAATAAAATCAAGCAGTTTTACTTTAAAAAGAAAAAAATGGAGCTAATATATTAACTCATTTTTTATTGATCTAATTCACAAGAAATGATCACTTTGTCATTACTATCGTAAAAAAGTAGTTTATCTTGATCAATACCCATCAATTTTACATTTTTCAGATTATTGACAAAGGCATTTTCAACGGTCATATCGGGACACATTTTTCTTGTCATTCCCATTTTACTAAAATCAATTGCCATACTTTCTGGATTATATCCTCCAAAAAAATTATTACATCCCGCAAAACCGGAAACTTTTTTATTCGCACTATCAAATAAAATGGTAGGCATTTTTTCAATACTACTTAAATCTATTCCTTCCATTGAAGTTATTATCCATTTATTATCCATAGTAATAGGTTTTTCTGTTTTCTGTTTTTCATACACTTCAACTAAAGTATATTTTAAACTGGAACCATCGGCAGGAGGATTTTTAATCGTTTTAATTTTAACATTTAGTAAATACTCATAGCCCTCTTCATATTCAAACCCTTCTATTTGATCGTAAAAATTAGTCCAGTTATCAACTATATTTTCTTTCATCAACATACATTTTTGTGGTCCTACACCCTCACAATCAGTTAAATGATCGGCAATATAAATATGTTTTGTACTGCTGCAAGAAGAAATGGTCAAGCCTAAAATAATAGTCAGTAATAATGGTTTCATAAGTTTGATTTTTAAAATGAGAAATAAAGATACAAAAAAGGTATTGAATAAATTATAACAACATGTTTTTTGCTCTTTTAACCGCCTCAATAAAGATGTCAATTTCTTCTTTAGTGTTATAAAAAGTAAATGAAGCTCTTATCGTTCCCGGAATTTTATAAAAGTCCATGATGGGTTGTGCACAATGATGTCCGGTTCTAACAGCTATTCCTAATTTATCTATTATAGTTCCTATATCAAAAGGATGAATTCCTTCAATATTAAAAGAAATTACCGGGGCTTTGTTTTCTAACGGGCCGTAAATTACCAAACCATCAATTTCCAGTAATTTTTGCGTAGCATGATCTAAAAGTTCTTTTTCGTAAGCTGCAATATTCTCCAAGCCAATACTATTCATATAATCTAATGCTACTCCAAAAGCAATTCCACCGGAAATATTAGGTGTGCCTGCTTCAAATTTATGAGGCAGACCGGCATAGGTGGTTTTTTCAAAGGTAACCTTGTCAATCATTTCACCACCACCCTGATAAGGAGGTAGTTTGTTCAACCATTCTTCTTTTCCATAAAGCATTCCAATTCCTGTTGGGCCACATAGTTTATGAGCCGAACAAACGTAAAAATCGCAGTCCAGATTTTGTACATCAGGTTTGATATGAGGTGTTGCCTGAGCACCGTCAATTAAAACAGTTGCACCTTTTAAATGTGCTTTGTCTATAATTTCTTTGATAGGATT
Organism: Flavobacteriaceae bacterium; assembly: GCA_029939235.1. Taxonomy (GTDB): domain Bacteria; phylum Bacteroidota; class Bacteroidia; order Flavobacteriales; family Flavobacteriaceae; genus Lutimonas. The sequence goes on along the minus strand of JAOZTG010000026.1, from coordinate 4,694 downwards.
GATAGTTCCCAAGGCATTGGAAACATGGTTAACAAAAACCAGTTTGGTTCTATCTGATAGAAGTTTATCGTATTCATCCATCAGTAATTCCCCCTGAAGGGAGATGGGGATCACTTTTAAAACAGCTCCCGTTCTTTCACAAAGCATTTGCCAGGGAACGATATTTGAATGATGTTCTAAAGCAGAAACTATAATTTCATCTCCTTTTTCTAAAATAGAAGTAAATCCGCTGGCTACAAGATTGATGCTATGAGTTGTACCAGATGTAAAAATAATCTCATGTGACTTTTCAGCATTGAAATGTTTTTGAATTTTGATACGCGCTTCTTCATAAGCGTTGGTTGCCTCCTGACTTAATGTATGAACACCACGGTGAATATTTGCATTGTAATTACTGTAATAATCAACAATACAATCAATTACAATTTGTGGCTTTTGTGAAGTCGCAGCATTATCAAAATACACCAAAGATTTTCCGTTGACCTTTATTTTTAATATAGGAAAGTCATTACGAACTTTTTTAACATCAAACATATTTCTTCTTTAGAATGATTCTAAATACAAAAATACAAACTACAATTGAAATCAACTTAATAAAGTTATTTTAAAATTTAGGTGGTTTTTTTATAACTCCAAACGGCTAAAGCGTTCATAATAATTGCATAGATGGTTATTTTTATAAACTGAGGTAGAATATCCATAAAGCCAGAGCCTTTTAACATTACCATTCTCATGACTTCTACATAGTATTTTACAGGATTTAGCTCAGTTAAATTTTGCGCCCATTGTGGCATACTTTCAATGGGAGTAAAAAGACCACTCATTAAAATAAATATCACAACAAAAAACCAGGCGATAAACATAGCCTGTTGCTGTGTATCGGTATAATTTGAAATAAAAAGTCCCATTCCTAAAATCACTAAAATGTAAATTGCGGTATATGTGTACATCAACAAAGTGCTGCCAACCATAGGTACATTAAAAAGTACTTTGGCAATGATCAACCCAACAGTTAATAATACCATTCCAAGAACCCAGAACGGGAATAATTTACCGATTATAAACTGGTGTTTTTTGATGGGTGTTACGTTCATTTGCTCCAAAGTGCCTATTTCTTTTTCACGTACTATATTCATGCCCGATAAGAATAAAGTGATCATCGTTACCAGTATAACCAGTATGCCGGGAACCATAAAAGTTTTATAGTTCAGGGTTTTGTTATACCAAAAGGAAGGAATACTCGTAATATTTTTAGGAATATTTTTTTTATCGGATGGCTGTATTAATTTCGTTTGAACGTTTTTATTAAAACCTCTAATAATTTGATTGATATATACATTCTCAACACCAGCAGCAGCACCATCGATCGCATTGATAATCACCAATAAATTTGTTTTTTTGTTTTTTACAAGATCTCTTTCAAAATACTGTGGAATTTCTAAAATGACATCTACTTCACCTTTTAGCATTGCTGAACTTGCAATTTTTTCGGATGGATATTGCGTAATGACATTAAAAAAAGTAGATGCTTCAAATTTATCGATTAGCTCTCTTGAAAAGGAAGTTTTATCATGATCAATATAAGAAAATGCAATATTTTTCACCTCAAAAGTTGCTGCATTAGAAAGTATGATCAATTGTATAATAGGCAAAACAAAAATAATAGGAAGCATCGCTTTATTTCTAAAGATCTGCCTGAACTCTTTTTGTATGAGGTATCCTATTGTTTTCATTAAGCCCCCTTTAATTCCCCCGAAAGGGGGGAATTGATTACTAATTTTTGTTCTCTTTTATCCATGCTTCTTATTTATGATGATTTATTTTAATAAAATCCCATTCCTCTCTATAATTATTATGAATGGGGAGGGTTAGGGTGGGGCTTACTCCAATCTAATTTTATATTTTTTAATGCTTAACGCGATAAAAAACAGGGTCATCCCAAATAATATCAATGTCTCTTTCCATATAAATGTTATTCCTACACCTTTTAACATAATTCCTTTTAGTATTGTGACGAACCATTTTGCGGGTATAACATTACTTATGAGTTGTAAAGACCAGTGCATACTGGTCACCGGAAATATAAAACCGGATAATAAAATAACGGGAAGCAATAATCCCATTAAGGAGATCATCATTGCTGTTTGTTGTGTTTCAGATATTGTTGAAATTAATATTCCTAAGGATAATGCATTGATAATAAATAATATACTTTCTGCTCCAAGCAAGAATAAACTACCCTGAACAGGCATATCAAAAATGAAAATACTCAATAGAATAATTACAATTGCATTGATGACGGATAAGAAAATATAAGGTACAACCTTACCAATGATTACCTGAAATGGTTTTAATGGTGATACCAGTAAAATTTCCATGGTGCCTAATTCTTTTTCTTTCGTGATTGAAATTGAAGTCATCATAGCAGAAACCAACATTAAAATAATGGTCATTACACCCGGAACAAACATAAAAACACTTTTTAATTCCTGGTTATAAACCATTCGTGTTTCGGGAACGATTTGATAAGGTATTTTTAAAGTTGTATTGATCTCCTGCTGGTATTTTTGTAAAATAGAACTTACAAAATTACTGATAGTATTTGCAGTGTTAGGATCGGTTGCATCTGTAATGATCTGAACGGTTGCTTTCTTCTCTTTGGTAAGTTTTTTACTAAAGTCTTTTTCAAAAACTATGACAGCTTTTACTTTCCCTTTTTTAAAAACACGCTCTATTTCAGCTTCATTTTCCATGAATTGCCTATTGCTAAAATATTGAGAAGAAGAAATTTTATTGATGATCTCTTTGGTAGTTGCATCTTTGGATTTATCTAAAATTGCAATATCCACATTATTGATCTCATTGGTAATGGCAAATCCGAATAACATGATCTGAGCTATTGGCATACCAAAAAGAATAAACAAAGAGCGTTTGTCTCTGAATATATGGTAAAATTCTTTTTTTATAAATCCTATAAATCTTTTCATAAGCCCCCTCTAACTCCCCAAAGGGGGAGGATTGTTTTTAGTTTTTAATTATCTCCTTTTTTTGTATAATTCAATGAGATTGCCACAGATTTGCGAAAAGCAAATCTTCGCAAAGACGATTGGTAACTGTATATTTTCTACTTTTCATAACTCATAACTCATAACTCATAACTCATAACTCATAACTCATAACTCATAACTCAGATCACCCTCTTGCCAACTTTAAAAACACATCATTCATGCTTTCTGCATTGAATTGTTCTTTTAGTTTTTTTGGTGAATCTAGTGCCTCGATCTTTCCGTCGACCATGATGGAAACCCTGTTACAATATTCGGCTTCATCCATATAATGCGTAGTAACAAAAACTGTTGTTCCTTCATGAGCGGTTTTATAGATCATTTCCCAGAATTGTCGTCTGGTGATTGGATCAACACCTCCGGTAGGCTCATCCAAAAAGATAATCTTAGGATCGTGAATCAAGGCCACCGAAAATGCCAGCTTTTGTTTCCAACCCAGTGGTAAAGAACTAACCAGTTCATTAACCACTTTTTCCAAACCGAGTTCTTCTACCAGCAGGCATCTTTTTTCTTTTATCCTGCTTTTACTTAATCCGTAGATCCCACCAAAAAAAGTAATATTTTCTTTAATGGTAAGGTCATCATATAAAGCAAATTTCTGACTCATATATCCGATATTTTTTTTAATATCTTCCGGATGGGTATAGACATCATATCCTGCAACTTTTGCCTTTCCAGATGTGGGTTTTGAAATCCCGATCAGCATTTTCATAGCAGTGGTCTTGCCTGCACCGTTTGCACCAAGAAATCCAAAGATCTCCCCTTTCTTTACATTAAAAGTAATGGCATCTACCGCGGTAAAGTCGCCAAACTTTTTGGTGAGATCTTCTACTTGTATGATATTTTCTTTATCCATTTTCTTAATTAGTATGTTGAGCGCAGTCAAAATGTCTTGTCGAGCGCAGTCGAGACATCATTTTGCCAACTCCATAAAAGCGTCCTCAATGGTAGTTTGAGTTGCCTTTATGTAAATATTCTTTAATCCTTTATTATTTAAATATTCGATTAATCCTTCCGGATCAAAATCTTTTCTTTGATCGGTATAATGAACAAATTCCCCGAAAGGATATACACTGTAGTGATGTTTATATTTATTAAGTTCCAAAATTAATTTATACATATCGTCAGTTCTAATATCATATATTTTCTTTGGATAATGTTTTACTATATCTTCCGGTGAGTCTATTTCTAATATTTTACCATCCTGAATCAGAGCGATCCTGTCACAAAGTGCCGCCTCATCCATATAAGGTGTGGAAACTAAAATAGTAATTCCTTTTTGCTGTAAACGTTTGAGCATTTCCCAGAATTCCTTACGGGAAACAGGGTCAACACCGGTTGTTGGTTCATCTAAAAACAAAACTTTTGGCTTATGAATTAAAGCACAGCAGAGTGCTAGTTTTTGCTTCATTCCACCCGATAATTTCCCAGCTCTCCTATCTTTAAATGGTTCGATCTGGATATAAATATCTTTGATCAGGTCGTAATTTTCCTCTATGGTTGTTCCGAAAATAGTAGCAAAGAATTCCAGATTTTCTTCCACTGTAAGATCCTGATAAAGAGAGAACCGCCCAGGCATATATCCTACATGATTTCTTATATCTAAATAATCTTTGACAACGTCATATC
>JAOZTG010000125.1:6017-9023 GCA_029939235.1 Flavobacteriaceae bacterium | reverse complement strand
GTCATTGCCTGAATTCGCATCATATAATCATTCATTTGTGCTGCATATTCAGGAGCTCCTACTATGGTAACAAAACCCTGATCAACTGCCTCAACAAATTCAACATCTCTAAGTAAAACTGCTATTGCACCATCTAAACCATTGAGTTTCATTTGTACAAAAGGTCTTTTACGTTTGTAAACTCCCCTACCTGCTTTTGAATTTCCTGCTTTTACTCTTAAATAAGCAGCAATATCTGTATTTTCAACAATGATCTGATAGATCCTGTCTGGTTGTTTGGCTACCCATTTTTGCATATCCACATCTCCAACTTTATTCAGTTGACTAAGCGAAGTAGTTGCCATATAAAAAGCCATTTTCACCTTTAAATACTTCTTTTCTTCTTTTTTAGGTCTTACATTAGGCATCATGATCTTTAACGAATTCAAAAGAAGAATCACCTTTACAAGTAAGGATACTTTTGTAAAACCTGAAATTTTTGGCAATACTGTTTTTCCTCTTAAAAAGTCGTTCATTTTTTTAATTGTTGAAAAACTAAAAGTGATATCTGTTCTATCCAGATCATCATATTCTACCTTAAAATCACCATTATCAAAACATAAAGCAGCTCCCTTATCTTCTGCCTTGATCACAACTCTTGCTTTTACTTTTGCAAATAATTTTTTATAAAAAGCATCATCCTGCAGTACAACTTTGATCACAGGAAAAACAGCATGGGTAAACAGGCGATTAGCAATTAATTCTTTATCCATTTTTTATTTTTTACTGAATTAAATAATTGAAGATTCTTTAAATAATGACCTATTAAACTTCATCATCCCAGTTATCATCCTCTTCAAAATCTTTACCCATAACTTCTCTTACCTTATCAATAATTCCATTAGCGTCCAGCTTATAATGACTGTACAGATCCTCTGGATATCCTACTATGGAGAATTCATCAGGAATTCCTACTTTTTCAAAAGCACAGCTCACACCACTTTCAACAATTACTTCAGCAACAGCACTTCCCAATCCACCAAAAGTATTGTGTTCCTCAATGGTCAATATTCTTCTTGAATTCTTTACTGCTTCAATAATTGCTTCACGATCAATCGGTTTGATCGTATGCATATTAATCACTTCCACACTAATTCCATCATTCTCCTTCAAAAAATCTGCTGCTTCAGCAGCCTGAAGAACTCCTATTCCGGTTGCAATGATCGTAATATCTGTCCCTTCACGAAGCTTTACAGCCTTACCAATCTCAAAACCATAATCCTCATTTTCGTAATAGGTCGGTTCAAATCCACGACCAATTCTAATATATACCGGCCCTTCATGTGCAATTGCTGCACGAACAGCATTTGCAGTTTCTATTCCATCAGCAGGAACGATCACAGTCATATTTGGGAAAGCTCTCATAATTGAAAGATCCTCGGTACAATGATGCGTAGATCCTGCAGAACCAAATGATAATCCAGCATGTGTTGCGATGATCTTTACATTTACGTTTTGATAACAGATATCTGTTCTCACCTGTTCAGCTGCTCTCATGGAAGCAAAAGCTGCCATCGTAGATACCACAGGTAAAAGTCCTGATTTAGCCATGCCGGCTGCAACTCCGAAAAGATTTTGCTCGGCAATTCCTACATTAAAAAATCTCTCAGGAAATTCATCCTGAAATTTTCCAATTTTTGTTGATTTTGCCAGATCTGCCGTTAATGCAACGATATTTGGATTAGATTTTCCCAGATCTGTAAGTACCTGACCGTATATTTCAGCTTGTGTTAAAGTATCTGCATCATAAACAGTCCATGTTGTTCCTAATATTTCTTTTGACATTTTTTCTAAATTTTGAATTTAACTATTTGCTGCTATGGATGCTTTGGCCTTTTCAACAACCGTTGAATCAATACTACCATAATGCCATTTTGTTTCGTCTTCCATAAAATCAATACCCTTACCTTTAATGGTATTTGCAATGATCACCATAGGTCTGTCAACCGCTGCATTTGCTTTTTCAATGGCATCATTCAATTGATTAAAATCGTGTCCGTTTATCTCAATAACATCAAATCCAAAAGCTTTCCATTTGTCTGCCAAAGGATCAATTGACATGATATCTTTTACTTCACCATCAATCATTCGCTTGTTAAAATCAACGATTGGAATAAGCGATGTAACTTTATAATGTGCAGCTGCCATGATCGCTTCCCAATTGGAACCTTCATTCATTTCACCATCTCCAATCACACAATAAGTTTTATAATCCAATCCTTTTACTCTTGCTGCCAAGGCCATTCCCAAGGAAATTGGTAGTCCGTGCCCCAAAGAACCAGTTGAAGCATCCAAACCTCTTACTTTTAAACTATCTAAATGCATCCCGAAAGGGGAATTGAACTGATTAAAAGTTTTTAAAGTTTCTTTGTCAAAAAAGCCTTTATTAGCCAATAATGGTGCAAGCCCAACACCAGCATGTCCTTTACTCAAAACAAAACGATCTCTGTCCTCCAGATCTGGATTGGAAGAATCATATTTCATAAATTTATTATAGAGAATGGTAAGGATATCCACCATACTCATTGCTCCACCAATATGTGCTCCACCCGCCCAGAAAGTAACATCTACAATGTCATTTCTAAGCTTTACGGCTTCTTTTTTTAGATTTTTTAATTCATTATCTGATAATGGCATAACCCTTATTTTTTAATATTAATTATAACTTTTTATGATTTTAATGCATGGAAAGCATCCTCTGCTATATCAAGCGTTAGTTTAAGATCTTCTTCGGTATGTGCTGTAGACATAAACCAGTTATGATGTGATGTAAAATATGCTCCACGTTGCGTACATTCTGCACACCATCTTTGGTGCAACTTCAATGTAGGATCATCCGTAATACGGTAATAAGGCATCGCTGGATGACCGGTAACCTTTAGGTCGTAACCATGTTTGTTTGCCAATTGAACCAATCCGGCTTCCATCTTTTTACCATACTGATGCATTTTCTCAACCCCATTATTT
>JAOZTG010000125.1:0-5917 GCA_029939235.1 Flavobacteriaceae bacterium | reverse complement strand
CCATCATCAGGCATTTCATTATCAAAAAAGATGGTATGATGATATGGTGAAGAGATCAATCCTGCAATTTCATTTTTATTCTCTTTGATAATTCTTTTCAGATCATCAATATCATTCCATTTTCCCATAATGATATTCTCGGCATCATCAAACATAATTCCAGGATGATCAGGAGATTGCGTCCAAGGATGTGTTCCATGATAACCTCCTTTTAAACGAATAACCTTTTTACGCTGTGTATGTTCTCTGGCTGCCATCAAAGCATAGGAGGTAACATCATTACCATTCTTTGCAAAAAATGCCCAGTCGGCAATCGTAATAGTATTAACAAGTTCTTCGGCAAGTTCAACCATTACTTCAGGAGCACCTGTTACCGTATCTACTTTTTGATACTGATCCATTACGGCTTTTTCAATTATTGGATTCTTATATCCTGCAACCATGGGGCCGTAACCACACATATAATCAATAAATTCATTTCCATCCACATCGGTTATTCTTGAACCTTTTGCGCTTTCAATATAAAAAGGATAAGCAGAAACTGGTACTAATGGTGCCGGACTAAAATGGCCATATATACCATTTGGGATTACTTCAACTGCTCTTTCAAAAAGTTCATTTGACTTTTTGTACGTAAACTTTTTGAACGTTTTCTTTGTTTTTAGCTTTTCCATAAATCTTAATTAACGTAAATTGGAATTCTGTCCAGTATTAATCCTATATTATCTAACAAGTAAGTCTGCCCAACAATCTTTATGTCCTGTTTTGCCAAAGCTGAGAAAATATCAACTCCTCCACTAAAGAATTTGTTGGCAATTGAAATATCCTTGATGATCATTTCACAGGTTGCGGTATCTGAATCTCCTTCCGAAACTTCAATATAATTTGTATCGGTATTTATAAAAGCATTTGGACCATTCTCCACATTGATAAACAAACTACCTTTGGTTAAATGTGAACCTGTAAGTTTTGCTTTCGGATCGAATTCCATTATAACAGGAAGTGCATTTACCGCTGTTGTCAATGTAAATATTGTATTGATTTTCAAATATTCCGGATCAGAAAGCAACTCAGGAGTTGGCTTTAAATAATACTCCAGTTTATCCGTTACCTTTGAAAATTCTTTATCTAAAAATCCAAGTTTTGTAAAGCCTTTTAACGGAATTGGATTGGCATTTCCGTCAAACATTTTATTTAAATGAGCTTCAGACATAAAGAAAAGAACAACATCTGTTTTATTAAATTTACCTCTTTTCACTTTACAGGATCCATCTTTAAATCTGATAGATGCATCTGGTCCTTTTTTTACTTTAAATTCAATAGTGATATTCCAGTTCTTTACCAGTTCTTTGATTTCAGGATCTAAAATTACCAACTGCTCGATATTCTTTATGACCGCATAAAGATTCAAACCTGCTTTTATTTTTTCTTCGATACTCATTGTAAATATTTTTACTTTTTGATATTTAAATCATTTTATTTTTCTGTAATGATCTACTCCATTAGGAATTTCATTAACTTCATTTTAAAATCAGAATATGGAGGATATTTAATACCTGACTCATACCAAAAAGGTTTATCTAAAATACTTTTTTGATGAGAAAAAGAATCAAAACCTGCTTTACCATGATAATTCCCCATACCACTAAATCCAACTCCCCCAAAAGGAAGTTTGTCATTAGATAAATGCATCATTGAGTCATTGATAGCACCACCTCCAAAAGAGATCTCTCTTAACAATTTATTGATTACTTTTTTATTTTTGGAATAGATATAAAAGGATAGTGGTTTCGATCTTTTTTTAACTTCCGTAATCATTTCATCAAGATCTGTAAAAGCAATGACAGGTAAAATTGGTCCGAAAATTTCATCTTTCATGATCTTATCACCAAATGTTACATCTTTCAGGACTGTAGGACTTATAAACCTATTTTCCTTATTTGTTTTACCTCCACAGTACAATTTATCATCATCGATCAAACTATTCAAACGTTCAAAGTTATTTGTATTGATAATTCGCAGATAATTATTTTCTATATCATTTTCGTTCTTATGGTACTTATCAATTTCTTTTTTAAGTGCAGCTAAAAATTCATTCTCTATAGATTTCTCCACTAAAATAAAATCCGGTGCAACACAGGTCTGACCTGCATTTAAGAACTTTGCCCATACAATTCTTTGCACTGTAACCTTGATATTACAATCAGCCATAACAATAGTTGGACTTTTTCCACCCAGCTCCAGTGTAACTGGTGTAAGATGTTTGGCTGCGGCTTTATAAACAATCTTACCAACATTGATACTACCAGTAAAAAAGATCTTATCAAATTTATTCTCTAAAAGCTCTGTTGTTTCTTTTACTCCACCTTCCAAAACATGAAAATATTCTACTGAAAAATTTTCATTGATGATCTTGGCCATTATAGCTGATGTTTTAGCTGGAAGTTCACTTGGTTTTAAAATAACTGTATTACCCGCAGCAAGAGAAGTTATTGCAGGAATCAATGATAATTGAAATGGATAATTCCATGCTCCGATAACCAATGTGTTTCCCAATGGTTCAGGAATGATATAGCTTTTAGAAGGAAAATTAGCGAAATTTGTAGATACATTTTTCCTCTTACTCCACTTTTTTGTTTTCTTGATAAATACATTCAATTCATGATAGATCAATGATAATTCAGAAATGTAAGTTTCATATTTTGATTTACCAAAATCTTCATAAATGGCATTATAAATCAAATCTTCATTCTCTTTCAATAAACGCTTAAACTTCTTTAACTGGTGAATTCTAAAATCAGTTTCTTTCGTTTTATTCGAATTAAAAAAAATCTGCTGTTTTAATAATACATCTTTTATTTCCATATCCTACTAAATTTTACCCACAGATTTGATAAGTTTTATCGAAATGAACCTAAAAGAAGATTATTTCAATTTATCAGACCGACCGTTCGGTTGCTAAAGTATTAAAAAAAAATAAGATTAGGAATGTTTTTAAAAAAAGTTTTGAAGTTCAATCTATATTATTTTGATTTTTAACCTTATAGCATATGGGCAATCTCTTGAATTCATATTAAAATGCTCCTTGAATTTCATCAATGGATACTTTCAACACTTTTAATGCAATGGTATTAAGAACATCTTTATCTGCTTTAAAATGGTATATCCGTTGTATATGTTTATAGCTTTCTCCAACTGCCAATGCCAAAGCAGGTGAAGAACTCTCCAATTCATAAAAAGGTCCCATTTGAGTACCATCTTCTAATTTACCGTCATTATATGAATTTAGCACATCTCCTGAATAAGGATCATCTTGTAATTCCCATGCAGAATTAACGTATACATCATTCTCTTTTGGTTCTGGGATTTCTAATATAGTTAAAATCATATTTTTGGAATCGTAGCTACCTATTAATCCTGTTGTCCTTTTAGGTGAAACACCAATTTTACCCCTGCTCTTACCATCTGCTTTAAAATAAATTGTTTTTGCTGTTATCCTTAATCTATTCGTATCAATTTTTCCAAAATAGTTATCATTTACAATAGGGCCTAATTGGTTTTCATTCCCTTGTTTTACAGGAGCAACAACCGTGGTTTCTATAGAAGAATTTAACATACTTAATAACCATATTGAAACCAGACCAGTTTTCTTTTTCCAGTCTACATTTCCAATATTCTTTACAGTATTCATTGTTTCATAAGCAACTACAGAGAAATTTTCATTTTCCAAATGCAAAAATTCCTTAATTTGAGCTTTATGAAGTAAGTTAATTCTTCTTGTTAAAGCAATATTAAAATTAGTACCTGAATAATTAAGTAAGTTCATTTCTTTTTGAAATAAGGCACTATTCTTCATATGTTCCACTACATGAAAAGCTTCTGTATCCAAAATAGGTGGAACATACCAATTAGCAAAATCAAAACTTACTCCAGGTTTAAAATACAAGGAAAACTGACCTCCTTCTGGTCCCAACCAAAAACGCTCCTCTCCTCCAGTTGGATTTATGTGTTTTTTTATTTCTTTTGATCTGATCAGATCATAATTTAACCATCCAAAACTCAAGCCTTCTTCTCCGTTAAGTGTGCTTGTCATCACTCTGCCTTGTAATTCAGGTGAGAGTACAAGCATCGATTTTTTATCATCACTTTCTAAAACAATGGTGTTTTTATAATTCTTTTGAAGAAATTTTTTATCATAACCAAAAGTTCCTTTTTCAAAAACTGATTCAATACTTTCACTGGAAAATTTCAATTGATTTACCGAATCCTCATGATTACTCTTATTACTTGGTTTACAGCCAAACAATACAATTCCTAACAGAAATAAAAAAAATATTTTTTTCATAATTTTAAATATTTTAGGATTGAATTTTTATGAAAATAGTTTCCTTTTCATCTATAATTCTAGGTTTTTTAAACTTCTTAATTCCAAAATTCTTTAACCGAACCTCTTTCAGTTCAATAGCACCAAATAACACGGTGAATTTGACATTTGTCACCTTTGAATCACTCTCAATTTCACATACACCCCATGCATAACCATTTGACCAAAAATATTTTCCTGATTTAGATGTAAACACTATAAATTTATCAACACCCGAATAATGAAATTCTGACTCTGCTAAAATCGCAGCCCAACTCGCCATGGCTCTGGCATAATGATGTCCACACTCAGCTTCATCAAAAGGACTTCTTTTACTTCCGTTATACCTATCACGGATATTTTTAATCACATGCAGTCCTTCTTTTTCCATTCCTTCATATAGCATTCCAATAGCGGCAGTATATTCAAACCCAGTCATTACTTCACTAAAATAAGGGAATGGTATTTTGGGCCTTCCTTTTGGAAAACTAGCCATTAATAAAGCTGATTCATTACCCATTGCATAAGTTCTCATATTATTAAAATGGTTTGACATACTTTCCATTTGATTGTATTTTAAAATACTTTGAAGAGCTGTTTTCACGTTATTTTTATCAACGATATATCCCAGACCAATAACATGAGCCATATATTGGCCTACTAACTGATCCACCAAACACCCTTTAGCAAGTTGATAATCAGGATATTTAGAATTTTCTTGATCTATCTCAACAAATCCGGAAGATTCACCGGAAGAAATCTCTTTTAAAAAATCTTTTGACATAACAATCTGCTCGTAGTACTCTCCATTAAACAAGTTTTTATCTGTCCAAATCTTCCCTTTTTTAAAAAGTGAATTACACGTTTTAGAAAAACCCATATCTCCAACTGCAGCTGCCATTAAACTACCAGCCTTTAACGCTCCAAGATACCAGATTTGCATTTGAGGATTCGGACCAATATAATTCACATCCATTGTATTATGCTGAACTCCTTCCATAACACCATCTTTATCCCTATCCCAACCATCTTTGATCCAGGCATATGATAAAACTGCTTTTACTTTTTTCCAGTGTTTTTGCAGAAATTCATGATCTCCAGAAAGTTGCCAATCTCTGTAAAACTTCATAATTGTTCCCATTTGCCCATCTGCAGCGGTTGCCCCTCCTGCTTTTGATTTATCAAGAGGGAGTTCCACTCTAAAACTCATCCTTCCTTCATCATTTGTTGCATAATCAAATTCAACCTCTCTCATAGATTTGGCTAGATCTCCAAATAAAAATGCTGTTGCCTGTTCATAATTCCATACATGTGTACAAGAGCCCTTACAAGATCCAAAACTATCCATCACACCTTCCCAACCAAACATTCTGCCATCTAAAGTTCTAAACACTGTTTGTGATCTCAATGTACTTAAATTAAATAATGCTGCTTCTATTACATTTTTATCAAAAGAACTATTTACCATAGAATTTACAAATTCTATTGTTTTATTTTTTAATAAAGGAAGGTTGGAAACCTCTTTTTCAATAACATCCCATGCATTTGAGTATT
>JAOZTG010000124.1 GCA_029939235.1 Flavobacteriaceae bacterium | reverse complement strand
AAACGTGTTTGTATTTTAACACGATCCTCTTTTGCCGGACAACAACATTACGGAGCTGTAAGCTGGTCGGGAGATATTCATGCACAATGGGGTGTACTGAGAAATCAGATCTCTGCAGGTATCAATTTTTGTGCGACAGGTATTCCTTACTGGACAACTGATATTGGAGCTTTTATTCCGGATAATCCATTGGGCAACAAAGACAATGCCTATCGCGAAATATATCTGCGTTGGTTCCAGTTTGGTGTTTTCAATCCGGTATTCAGATCACATGGATCAGGAACCGCAAGAGAAATATGGAATTTTGGAGGAGAAGGATCTTGGACCTATGAACCATTAAAAAAGTTCGATAATCTTCGTTATCGCTTGCTGCCTTATATTTATTCCATGGCATGGCAGGTCACCAATAATGATTATACCATGATGCGTGGTCTGGCATTTGATTTTAATGATGATCCAAATGTATATAATATTGATAATCAATACATGTTCGGTCCGGCATTTTTGGTAAGGCCGGTTACCGAAAAAATGTATTACGAAAAGAATTATCTGGGTGAATTAATGCAGAGAGATGATTTCATTGATAAAAAAGGAAAACAGGGCAGTTTGACAACCGAATTCTTTAACGGAATTGAATTTGACACTTTGGTAGCAACAGATAACCATAAAAAAATTGATTTCGACTGGAATGATGGAGTTTCTCGTCCGAAAGGGGTTCACCAACACTATTACAGTATTAGATTCTCAGGAGAAATCCAGCCAAAAGAAACGGGTAAATTTACTTTTTTAACCACATCCAATGATGGAATACGTGTTGTGATCGATGGTAAAGTTGTTATTGAGAACTGGACACCTCATGGAGCTACAGTTAACACAGGTGAAATAGAGCTTCAAGCCAATAAAAGATATAAGATTAAAGTGGAGTATTTTCAAACTTTGGGTGGGGCAGTTACCAAATTAGCCTGGATCAAACCAAGCGTTGCAGCTAAGTTAAAAGCTCAAAAAGTTCCACCTACAAAATCTGTTCAAGTCTATTTACCAAAATCTTCTGACTGGGTCGATTTCTGGAGGGGAAACTCCTTTAATGGAGGGCAAACTATTGAAACACAAGCCCCAATGGATGAAATACCTTTATATGTTAAGGCAGGGTCTATAATTCCGATGGGACCATATATACAATATGCGACAGAGAAACCTGCAGATCCAATTGAGTTGAGAATTTATACCGGTGCAAATGCAGAATTTACTTTATATGAAGATGAAAATGACAATTACAATTATGAAAAAGGTGTATATGCTACCATACAATTCCATTGGAATGAAAAGGAACAAGCCCTGACAATAGAAGACCGAAAAGGAAAATTTCCTGGGATGCCACAAAACAGGACTTTCAAAATTGTTTGGGTAGGAATGAATCATGGTGTTGGGTTAAAACTAGAAAATAAACCTGATAAAATTGTGCAATATTCCGGTAGGAAAACTGTGATCAAAAAGAGTAATTAATATCTCTTAATATTGAAAATTGATAAAATTTATGGTAAAGATGAAAATGCAAGTATTTAGCCTTGAAATAGGAAGAAGTATAAAATCCATCTCAATTATTTTTGTGTTTTTTATATCTATCCAAATAGTTGCACAAAACAATTTAACAATTCAACCTGCTGAACCTCATCCTATTATTGAATTAGATCAATGGCAAGTACATATGGGTGATCTGACTGTTGATCAGGTTTTTGAAACAAATTCAAATATAAAATGGGGATCAGAAAGCATCGGACAAATCTGGAGAGAAAAAAATCAGGTAAAATGGTATAAAAAAGAGATTACTTTACCGGATTCTTTTAAAAGAAGAGATATATTAATGGAGTTTAGAGTAACCTGTGGAGGAACAATTTATGTGAATGGAAAGGAAATATTCAGGTCAAATACTTCCAATGGAAACGGTATATTGGTGAATAATGCAAGGGCAGGAACCAAATACACAATTGCAGTAAAAGTAAAGAATCATGGTCGAAGTTGTAGTTTTATTCAGGCAGACCTAACTGCTTTGCCCCATGGATATGCACAATTATTTTCTTCCAAAGAAAAATTAGTATTTAATTCTACAGGTATTTCAATTGATCAATGGAAAAGGAAATTATACGATTCCAATGAAGATATTCCAGATCTCGCTTATGATGACAGCGATTGGAAAAACATTACAGTCAATGATAATTGGGAAGGAGAAAATAAACATGCCTGGTATCGGACCAGTTTTAAAGTTCCAAAGGAGATCAACGGATTCAGCACTCAAGGTCGTGCTTTACGAATAAGTCTTAGTACAGATGATCGTGGTGATCTTTATGCCAATGGAGTAATAAAAATAAGTGCTCATGAAAAGAGATTTGAGACCATCATAACCAATTCAGCTGATAAGGATAAACCGATCTCACTGGCATTAAAAGTATACAATAACGGTGGTTCGGGAGGATTGAATGGAGCTAGCATCATTACCGAAGAAGAATATCAATTAAAAACTGATCTAAGAGATGCCATTAGTAGAGTTGACCGGGTAGAAAGATATGTTAGAAGCAATCCTAAACCTAAAATAAAGATTGTTAATTACTTATCAAATCTTATCTGTTTTAAATATGAAGATAAATCTCTATCCGAGAAACTGGAATTATTGACCAGTATGTTAAATCAGATAGAAGCAGAATTTACCAAGGATCCTACCTTTTTAATACTACCTTATTTGCAATCTGCTGAAAAAACAGGCATGACAATTA
Source organism: Flavobacteriaceae bacterium (assembly GCA_029939235.1). Taxonomy (GTDB): domain Bacteria; phylum Bacteroidota; class Bacteroidia; order Flavobacteriales; family Flavobacteriaceae; genus Lutimonas. Next base: position 6,282 of record JAOZTG010000124.1, on the reverse strand, counting down.
AATGGGAAACCATCTACCCTGCTTATGGTTATATTGAGTACGGAAAGACTAGGAACTTTGACAAAAAAACGATAGAGGAAGCCAATCCAAATTTAATTCATCAACTTACTTTGGTAGGACTTGAGCCGGATCAAAGATATTTTTACAGGGTTGTATGTGGAAATATGAGTAGCGAAATATCTACCTTTACAACAAAACCAGCCAGCAATAGACCTTTCAAATTTATTGTTTATGGTGATAACCGAACACAGGTAAAAATTCATGAAAGGGTTGCCAGACAAATTGCAAAAGAAAATAGTGATTTTGTGATCAATGTGGGCGACGTTGTTTCAAGAGGAGAAGTGCTTCATCAATGGATCGATGAATATTTCCTGCCTATTGGAGCCTACAGCAATACAACACCAAGTTATATCTCGATTGGAAATCATGAATATGGAGGGTATTGGGATCAGAGAAAAGTACCACCATTTGAAAAATATGTCAGCCATCCCATAGGTACGGTAGGAAGTACACAATATTATTTTTCTTTTGATTACGGAAATGCACATTTTATCATTTTAGACCCAAATGAAGGAGAAAATGGCGGTGATGATTCTATTATATCACCCGATAGTCAGCAATATAACTGGTTTAAACAGGATCTAAAAGAAGCTCAAAAAACAAGTGACTGGATCTTTGTTATTATGCATGAGCCACCTTATTCAGAATGTTGGTCGGGAGGATATTATGATGGAGAATCTCCTTTACGGAAATATATTGTTCCAATTATGGAAGCAAATAATGTATCTATTGTTTTTGCCGGACATACACATGATTATGAAAGAGGATTACCCCATAAACCTTATGATCCGAAAACCGGAAAGGGAAATAATGCCGCTTATATCATTACCGGTGGAGGTGGTGCAAGTTTAGATGATCATAAATATTTTGAATGGGAACAAATTGATCTGCCCGATCATAAAGCAAATCCGGATAATGATGAATTTGATGGAGGAAAATATTATAAGTATCATTATGTTGTTGTAGAAGTAAACGGTAAAAAAATAAAAGTGAAAGCTGTGGAAGTAAATGGTGATGGAACAAATGGGGGTGTTTTTGATTCATTTGAAATGATATCACCTTTAAACAAATAAAAAAAGTATTGATTTGTCATTCCTAGTTCATAATTTTTCGCAAAAACTTTGATGAGCTGATGACAATTAAGACAGAAATAGGAATTTGTTTCTATGATAATTGAAAATGGCCTCAAAAGAAAATTTATAGATATCAAAATATATGCTTAGTAAGACTGGGAAGTTCCGCAGAGAGTCTCAAGGAAATCATCCAGCCGCACTTTGCATATATAAAGATAGATTTGGATTTTATTTTGCAGCCTAGATCTTTTTGTTTCTTTTTCCATCAATTTGGGAAAAAGAAATATTAATACTCCATAAATAGCATGTTATTAACTAGTTATAAATTTTTGTCATGAAAAGAATAATCAAAATAACAATAGAACCATAAATAAAATAATCATGAAAAAACCTATAAAGTTAATATCCTTATTTACAATCATATTGATACTAATTTCCATAATTGGAGCAGGGGAATTACATGCTCAGGTAAAAAAAGGTATGTACGATAAAATGAAAGGTGGCGGTATTCCGGATACACAGTTAAGCCAAAAAGACAATAACTATTTAGATCGTCAGGCTGCAGTATTTTTAGATTCGGTACAATCCATTATTTCTAAATTTCCTCCACAAATAAAGGAAGCAAGAGAAAGAGGCATGGCAAAATTATTAATGGATGCTGTTTTTCATGAGCATTTTGCAGCATTTAGAAAACCTGCTCAACAATTCTTTCATTTTCAGGCAAATAATGTTATTACAGAACTGGAAAATACAAAAGTGACTAAGGGTGCTAAGATCTGGAAAATATACAATATGGGTTTTATTGTAAAAACAAAGACGGTAACAATGGCATTTGATCTGGTTACAGGAGAAACTTCAGGATCAGATGACTTTAAATTAAATCAAAAAGAGATCGAACGTCTTGTTGCACAATGTGATGTATTGTTTATAAGTCACTGGCATCCTGACCATGCAGATCCCAGAATAGCTCAGGAATTTTTAGATCTTGGTCGTGCAGTGATAGCTCCAGATCAGGTTTGGAAAGGTAAACCTATTCATTCGGAAATACTTCATATGGAACGTATAGCCCACAAAACTCAAAAACTTCAACTTCAGGATCATGTGCTGGAAGTAGTTGTTAATCCGGGTCATCAAATGAAATCACATATAAACAATGTTGTTTTGGTTACAACTCCGGAGGGAATAACCATTGCGCATACAGGGGATCAAATCAATGAAGGAGATTTTATGATAGATTTTGAATGGATTGACGAGGTATATAAACATAACAAAGTGGATATCATGATGCCAAATGCATGGACAATGGACATATTCCGTCAGGTAAAAGGTTTTAAACCAAAATTGGTAATGCCGGGACATGAATTGGAACTGGGTCATACCGTTTGGGACAGACTTCCTTATTGGGGAGACGACAAATATTTAGAGCTTAATTATGCAGAATTAAAGGCTTCCAAATATCCGGTTATTGCATTGATATGGGGAGAATCTTACCACTACATACCATAATCTATGAAATATTTTGGTTTACTTATACTGAGTTTATTTATATTTTTTTCATCGTGTAATGATAAAAATAAAACCGTTGAATCTCCTCAAGATTTACAATGTGAATATTTAAGCGATCCTTTAGGAATAGATGTGATTACACCACGCTTAAGCTGGAAATTATCCCCAAATGGTTCTTTCATAAAACAACAGTCCTATCAAATTTTAGTAGCTGACAACCAAAAGGATCTTGAAAATAATATTGGTAATTTATGGGATACTAAAAAAGTAATTTCAGACCGGTCAATACAATTAAAATATAAAGGAAAGAAATTAGGATCCAGACAAAAGGTTTATTGGAAAATAAGAGTTTGGAATCAGGATAATAAGGTTTCTGACTGGAGTAAAATTGCTTTGTGGGAAATGGCATTATTGCATCCATCAGACTGGAAAGCAAAATGGGTTGGAACAAAAGATTCAAAAAAAATAAAGTGGAAACAAAAGAACCCTACCTCCTACTATCGTAGAGAATTTACTGTAAAAAATGATATTCAAAATGCCCGTGCTTATATAAGTGCTGTGGGATATTATGAATTGTACATCAATGGAAAAAAAGTTGGAGATCATGTTTTATCTCCAAATCAAAGCAATTATAACAAGCGACAAGAAGTTGGTTTTGAAGATAATCGAGTTGCTAATTTAGCATCCCAAAACCTTTATGAAACTTACGATATTAGTGAATATTTACAACAAGGTGAAAATGTTGTTTCCGTTATTTTGGGAAATGGATGGTCATACCGAACAGAAAGAGATGAATATGTACCTCTAAGTTATGGTTTGCCAAGTTTTATTGCCCAATTTGAAATAGTTGATTTCAAAAGAAAAAAGCAACAAATTGTGAGTGATATTTCATGGAAATACAGCAGTGGTCCTATAGTAGAAAACAGTATTTATTATGGAGAAGTTTACGACGCGCGATTAGAACAAACTGACTGGAATAAAGCTGGATTTGATGATAAAAATTGGATTAATTCTGAAATTTATGACAGCCCTAACGGGAAACTAGAGGCTCAAATGTCAGCTCCAGATAGAGTTACCGATACGATAAAACCTGTTTCCATAAAAACTCTTAAAAAAGGAGTTTATGTATATGATTTTGGAACTGTTTTCTCCGGATGGGTAAAATTAAAAGTAAAAGGTAAAAGAGGGAACGTACTAAAAATGACCTTTCTGGAAGATAGTGGTAATAACTTTGAACAAAGTGATACTTATATTCTCAAAGGTGAGGAGATAGAGATTTGGGAACCTAAATTTACATGGCATGCTTTTCGCTATGTGGAAGTTTCCAGTCCTGATATTACCTTAACAATTGAAAGCTTGGAAGGAAAATTAGTACATACCGATGTAAATTCAACCGGAACTTTTGAATCCTCTAATAAACTATTTAACAGAATATTGAAAGATTTTAAAAAGACACAATTGGATAATATGCATGGAGGTATTCCAAGTGATTGTCCGCATCGTGAACGACGTGGTTATACTGGCGATGGTCAAATTGCAGCACAAGCGGCAATTTATAGTCTGGATATGAAAAGTTTTTACACCAAGTGGTTATATGACATTGCTGATGCTCAGAACAGTAAGACTGGCTATGTTCCTAATACTGCACCTTACCAAAGTGGTGGAGGTGGAACTCCATGGGGTTCTGCATATATTATTATTCCTTGGTATATGTATCTTTATTACGGTGATACTACCGTTTTAGAGAAACATTATAAAAGGATGAAACTTTATATTGATTATTTGAAAACACAAACGGATAAGAATGGATTGATCATTGAAAATAATTTAGGCGAATGGGTTCCTCCAACAGCTACTGAAATTCCACCTTCATTTGTGAGTTCTGCATATTATTATTACGATTTAACACTTATGCAGAATATTGCAAATATTTTGAAGAAAGATCAAGATGCAGAGACATTTTTAAAAACCAAAGAAGAAGTAAAATATGCTTTTAATAAAAGATATTATCAAACTAAAGAATCCAGTTATTCTATAGGCTGGCAGGGAGCAAATGTATTTCCTTTAGCTTTTAATCTTGTACCCAAAAAACACATAGAGGCAGTCTTTAATACGCTGGTTAAAAATGTGGTAGTAAAAGCAAAAGGACATTTTGATACCGGTATGATGGCAACTCCTTATTTATTGGAGGTACTTACAAAATATGGCAGAACAGATCTGGCTTATACAGTTATGAACAGAAGAGATTTTCCGAGTTTTGGTTATAATATTGAAAGAGGAGCGACAACACTTTGGGAGGACTGGATAGGTAATGACTCGCATAGTCATCCTATGTTTGGTAGTGTTACTGCATGGTTTTTTAAGAGTTTGGGCGGAATAAATCCAGACCCTAAATCTCCGGGGTTTAAACACATCATTATCAAACCAAATATTGTAAGTGAAATAGATTTTGTAAATACGACATATCCTTCTCAGTATGGAGAAATCAAATCTAACTGGAAAACAAAAAATGGAACATTTAAACTGCATGTTACCATTCCTCCAAATACAAGCGCATCCGTTTTTGTTCCAACCGGCAACATTGATCATGTTAGTACTGACCATTCAAAGGTTAAATTTATAGGTTTTGAAAATAACTTTGCACATTATGAAATTTCATCAGGGGAATATGATTTTACTTCTAAACACATCGGGAAAATAATAAAAACCCCTTTGCTCTCAATACCCGTTATCCATCCGGCAGATGCAACATTTTTTTCTCCAAATTCTGTAAAGGTGAACATTCAACAGTATTCAAAAGACGCTAAAACACACTATACCCTAGATGGTTCAGAACCAGATGAAAATTCAGAATTATTTACTCAACCATTTACAATTAATAATAGTGTTATTGTAAAAGCTAAAACCTTTAAAAAAGGATCAGATCCAGGTTTTACCAAAATGAATAAAATTACATTTATTGATTCCCTATATAATGGCTTGCATTACAACTACTATGTAGGTACCTGGGTCAAATTACCTGAATTTTCAAAATTAGAACCAATAAGAACCGGTAGAGTATTTAATATTTCTTTGAATGAGTTTGATGAATTTGATAATGCATTTGCAATTGTTTTCTTTGGAGATATAGATATAAATAAAAAAGATATATACACTTTTTATTTAAGATCGAATGATGGCAGCAGGTTATTTATCAATGGCAAAGTGGTTATTGAATTTGATGGATTACACGGGGCTTCACTTAAATCAGGTAAAGTAAAACTAAACAAGGGAAGACATCAAATCAAATTGGAATATTTTCAGGCAGGAGGTGGTAAAGGTCTTGAATTGCGATACAAAAGTAATGATATAGAAAATCAGTTGGTTCCTTCAGATATCCTTTTTTTAAGTAACAAAGAGGTAGATTAGATCTTTTCTAATTCCTTTTTTAACCTTGATCTTTTCGCCTATATTCGTTATGTTTTTAGGAGCAATTTATAAAGTACTCTATTTTGAAACTTTGTATTTTTTTAGTTTACTTTTGGATATTCGGGTAACATATCGGAATCATTAGTATTGAGATCATAAATATAATTCTCAAAAATAGCAGTAAACACTGTCAATTATGTCGCAATCAAAATGTATGATATAATCGAACCTAAAG
>JAOZTG010000025.1:25954-27022 GCA_029939235.1 Flavobacteriaceae bacterium | reverse complement strand
GTAATATCAAATAATATTTCATCAACTTTTCCATTAAATTGGTGGTAGTACCATTATTGTTATTAAAATGATTATGAAGCTATTTGTTTTTTTGAAAAAAAATAGCCCAAAGTAAAGATAAGCATTTAAAAGTAAGGTTAATTGATTATTGATGTATTTTTACAGAACTGAATCAAATAATTCAAAATAATTATGATAAAAAAAGATAATATAATTAAAAGTTTGACAATACTTTTTTTTGCTGTTTCCATCATAGAAATAACTGGTGTATATTTAGATAATTCAATGCTCCAAACCATCTTTAAACCAATGATCATTTTAAGTTTGATGGCATTATATTATTTTTCGGTTACCAAGAAAAACAATTTGTACCTACTGGCACTGGCATTTTCTTTTTTGGGAGATGTGTTTTTACTAGATAAAAACAGTATGTTTATTTATGGAATAGCAGCATTTTTGCTCACACAAATTCTATACATATATATCATTGTAAAGCAAATGGAAAAACCTTCTTTTTTTCATAAGTATTTATATGCTTTTTTGTTTGCAAATTACATTGTTTATTTAATGATCTTGTTAAAACCTAATTTAGGAGATCTGTTTTATCCGGTTGTGGTGTACGGTGTAACTATTGGTGTCTTTGGTCTGGTTGCAACTTTAAATTATGTAACCAAAAGAACGAAAATAGACCTTGTATTGATGCTGGGCGCTGTATTGTTTATTGCATCGGATAGTATGATCGCTTTAAACAAATTTCATGAACCCAGAGCTTTTTATTCTGTTGCTATTATGAGTACCTATATTTTAGCGCAGTATTTGATCTTTCGATTTATGGTTCTTAAAACGGATGACATAAAAGAAAAGTGTGAATCAAGGGTTGAAATAAAAATTGTGAAAAATACTTGATTTGACCTCGTTCCTATAGCTCGCCTGCTGGCGTAGCAGGGATAATCAAGTATTTTTTGCCTTTCATCCTTTAGGATTGAGGTAGAAAAGGTAAAAAATAAATTATTATAAATGAAATTATTCAACTCTTGATTCGCATGAATAACAAAAAAAGAGAGATCC
>JAOZTG010000025.1:0-25854 GCA_029939235.1 Flavobacteriaceae bacterium | reverse complement strand
ATAAATGAAATTATTCAACTCTTGATTCGCATGAATAACAAAAAAAGAGAGATCCAAAAGGATCTCTCTTTCAACTTAAATAGTTTGTTTAAATTTGCTCAAAGAAATCATTTCCTTTATCATCAGTAACGATAAAAGCAGGGAAATTCTTCACTTTAATTTTACGAACAGCTTCCATACCATACTCTGGGAAATCTAAAACCTCAATAGAAAGGATGTTCTCCTTAGCCAATAGGGCGGCAGGACCACCAATAGAGCCTAGATAGAAACCACCATATTTCTGACAAGCTTCTTTTACTTGTGGTGTACGGTTTCCTTTGGCAAGCATTACCATACTTCCACCTTTAGCCTGAAATGGTCCAACATAAGGATCCATTCGGTTTGAAGTGGTTGGTCCAAAACTTCCTGAAGGCATTCCCTTTGGTGTTTTTGCAGGCCCCGCATAATATATAGGATGATTTTTGAAATATTCTGGCATTTCCTCACCATTCTCCAGCATTTCCATAATACGGGCATGTGCCATATCACGGGCTACAATTAAAGTACCTGTTAGGCTCAATCGTGTTTTAATTGGATGTTTCGTCAATTCGGCAAGAATATTTTCCATAGGTTGATCCAAATCAATTTTCACAGCAGGAATTAAATGTGGAGCTGTTTCAGGAAGTAATCGTTTTGGATTCTTTTCCATTTGTTCCACAAAAATTCCATCAGGAGTAATTTTGGCTTTGATATTTCGGTCGGCACTACAACTAACGCCCATTCCAATAGGATTTGAAGCCGCATGTCGGGGCAGACGAATTACACGAACATCATGAGCAAAATACTTCCCTCCATATTGTGCACCAATACCCAATTCCTGCGTCATTTTCAATACTTTCTCTTCCCACTCCAAATCACGAAATGCACGTCCACCTTCGTTTCCGGTAGTTGGTAGATTATCTAAATATCCTGCGGATGCATATTTAACTGTTTGTAGATTTTTTTCGGCGGAAGTACCACCAATTACAAAGGCTAAGTGGTAGGGAGGACAAGCTGCGGTTCCAATCTCACGCAATTTTTCTTTTAAAAACTTCTTTAGGTTTTCTTCTGTTAATACTTGTTTAGTTTGCTGATATAGATAAGTTTTGTTGGCCGATCCACCACCTTTGGCAACAAATAAGAACTTATACTGATTTCCTTGAATAGCGTATAAGTCAATCTGTGCAGGCAAGTTTGTCCCTGAGTTTTTTTCTTCTAACATACTAAAAGGAACAATTTGCGAATAACGTAAATTCTGTTTATTATAGGTATTATAAACACCTTTTGAAAAGAATTCCGCATCATTTACACCTGTGTAAACATCTTCACCTTTCTTTCCCATGATAATGGCAGTTCCAGTATCCTGACAAGAAGGAAGAACACCTTCGGCCGCAGTTACTGCGTTTTTAAGTAAGGAATAAGCTACAAATTTGTCATTATCCGTTGCTTCAGGATCATCTAGGATTTTGGCCAGCTTCTCTAAATGTGTTTTTCGTAATAAGAATGAAACATCGGTCATAGCCGTCTCAGCTAATAATTCTAATCCTTTAGGGTCTATCTTTAAAATTTTACGACCATCTAATTCAACCTCAGATACATAATCCTTAGTTATTAGTCGGTATTCTGTATCGTCTTTCTCCATAGGGAAAGGCTCCTGATAAAAGAATTCACTCATTTTATTTTATTTTTACGGGTTCATAGATTGAACTGCTAAGATAAGAAAAATAGGTTTATCAAAATTTGGTATATCTCGCTTTTTTAAGAATTATGGAGTGTTTTTTTTTAATAATAAATCACTAACATTTAATATGTTAGAAACTAATTTATTAAGTTTTAATTTTTGTTTTTAAATGTGAGTACAGTTACTTAATTTCGGTTGGTTAGTTACATTTTAAAAATGAAGAAGATGAAAGAATAAAAATATATATATTTTATTGTATTTTTAAAAATATGTATTACTTTTGGGATTAGGTATAACAATGAAATAATTTTATGGATATTAGCGTTTTTTCAGGGTATTTAGTTTTTTTAGCCATTTTCACTATGGGATTTTGGTTGATGTTATTTTTATTAACATTTGTAGTTCCCTATTGGTTGTTTGGAAATTTAATGGAAATCTGGAAGTTAAAAAGAGCTGCTAAGAAAGAAAAAGCATAGAATAATGAAAGATATATATGAGACCGGTTTTAACCGGTCTTTTTTATTTAAAACACTTATTTTAACTTGAAAAGAAGTCGTATCAAAAGTCCTTTGAGTCTCTTCGTAACTTCTTGGCGTACCTTTGCGATACAATTTAAAAGCCTGTTACACAAAGTGCCACAAAGGATTTTATTAAGTTACACAAAGAGCACACTGTTTAAGAACACAATCTTTTAGAATAATCTATTCTATTTTATCTTTTATTTCAAAAATATTTTTATCGATGTCTTTGGCTCTGTTATTTGCATTTCGTTTACTGGCCTTATTAAATCGATAAGTAAATGTTAGCAAGTAACGGGTTCTGAATTCAACATCTTTGTGGGTGATGGATTCTGCTTCCATAGAAGAATACTTAGCCTTGCGAGTATGAAAAACGTCACTCATTTTAAAGGTTAATGTGGCTTTATTATCAAACAAATCTTTACTTGCTGTAAAGTTGGTATATTGATATTTATCGATTTTGGTTAGAGCTGTCTTTGTTGGTGACGTGTAAGCGTAATCTACTTTAAAACGTAATGTATTGTTCATTTTGTAAAATATAGATGCCCTGCCATACCAAATAAAATTAGCATAATCATATTGGTTTTCAAATGTATCTGACAGATCAGAATAAAACGGGGTGATTGAACCATAAAGTCTGATCTTTTTGATAGGGTCGTATGTTAGTGACAAATCAATTCCGGTATAGTTTAAGTTTCCATTATTTACCGGGTAACTGTGATAAATATCAAAACCATCCTCGGTTTGTTTGTCTGTTTTTTCTAAAATATTTAAAAATGTATCGGTTGAATTAGAATAAAAAGCAGCAGCATTCAAAAATATTTTTTCCATTTCATGATTGTATTCTATCATAAAATAGTTGGTGTAATACGGATTTAAATAAGGATTTCCGGACCGAATAAACCGTTCATTCGTAAATGAATTGAAAGGATTCAATTGATATATTTCAGGGCGATCAATATATCTGTTAAAACTTGCAGAAATTGAATTTCCGTTAGTGAAATTATAGCTTATCAAAGCGTTAGGAAAAAAATCAGTATAATTATTGTTATACTCTTTATTTTCAAAGTCTTCAGTGATCTCTGTTTGCGTAATTTCTGTTCTAAGGCTTAGTGAAAAACTAATATTGTTTGATTGTTTAGAATAATCAGCGTAAAATGAATAGATATTCTCATTGTAATCTATTTTGTTTGAATACCCCACAATTGGATTTAGTAATTGAGAAAAAGGATTATAATCACTTGCTATAAATTTATTTTGATACTCTCTAATATTTGTTTTATGCCCTAATTCTAATTTTGCGTTATTTTTAAAAGGATAAGTATAGTCTATTTGAAAAAAATAGTTTTGAACAAATTCATCCTTACCATATCTTTTATTGTCTTTTGTATCACTTGGAAAAATTTCAGTGTCAAAAATGTTTGTTTCATTTTCTGCATGAGATTTGTTGTAATTTATATCAAAAGATAATTGATGTCCTTTTGTGTTGAATTTAGTAGTGTAATTTATATAAGTTTCCATATAATTTTCATCACTATGATCTTTTACATCTCTATTGGAAGTTTTTATCAAATGGTCTATAGGTTGGTAATCATTCATTAAAAACTCAGAGTTATAATTTTTATTTGAATTTGAAAATAGCAAGGAAGCCGTTATGGTATTTTTATCATCTATTTTAAAGTCACTGCCAAGGCTAAATAAAAAACTGTTTTTTTGACGGTATTCTTCTATTTCTTCATCAAAATTTCCTGTTGCCTGATCGTTGTTATCTAAAAAGGTCTGATTAATTTTTGTGTCTTTAAGTTTTACATTGTGGTTAAAACTGGCAGTAGAATATAAATTTACTTTTTCTGATTTATAGTTCAAAAAAGTATTGATACCATCATTATCCGGAATACCACCATGAATATCAATGGTACCATTATACCCTTCATTCATACCTTTTTTTAATATAATATTTATAATTTCACCTCCACCGTCTGCATCATATTTTGCTGACCGAGCTAAGATCTCAATATTTTTTATGGAACTGGCCGGAATTAAACTAAGGATATCAGCATTGCTTTTCACTCCACCATAGGGTTTCCCGTCTACAAGTACCTGTGCACTTGCTCCTCTTATTGTAATTGAACCTTCTTCACCTATTCTAATGGTTGGTGTATTTTCCAATACTGTTATGGCATTTCCTCCCACATTGCTAATATCTTTAGAAGCATGATACACCTTTTTGGAGAATTTATAGTCTACCAGTTTGTATTTTGCAACAATCTCCACTTCATCTAATTCTTCAAAATTTTGATTTAGTTCTATTATTCCAACTTCATAATCCTGACATACATCTATCAAATTGATCTTAAAAGGTTTAAAGGATAGAGATTCAACAATACAGTTATATTTTCCTTCAGGAACATAAAATTCAAATGTTCCTTTTTTATTGGTAATGCTTCCAATGATTTCGTTCGTAGTAATATGCTGTAGAGTAATGGTAACAAATTGCAAGGGAGTATGAGTCTCTGCATCATATACAGAGCCTGTCACCAAAAATTGACTATTAGTTTGCTGACTGTAAATATTGAATGACAGTAAACTAATAAATATTATACTAAGCAATTTCATTTCGCACAAATGTAATTTGATAAAAGTATGCTATTACATATTGATACAAAATAGTGGTTTTTGGGTATTTTTAATCATCACCAATTCTTAGTAGTTTTGTATCGATAGTTGTAGTTTTATGTTGGAAATTAAATAATTGACAAGATATTTTCGGGCGGACGACCCAGAACTGCTTTGTCATTGGTTAGTACAATCGGGCGTTCAATTAATTTTGGATTTTCAGCCATAGCTTTGATAATTTGCTCATTACTAAGGTCTTTTCCTTTGTAATTTTCTTTCCAGATCGCTTCATTCTTTCTGATAAGATCAATTGGTTCCATGTTGAGTTTTGATAAAATATCCTTGATCTCCTTTTCGGAAGGAGGAGTTTTTAAATATTCAATAATTTCAAAATCTACTTTGGCATCATTTAAAATAGCAAGCCCCTGTCGGCTTTTACTGCATCTTGGGTTATGAAATATTTTCATGTTATATTATTTGAGTTAGTTCAAAGGGGTAAATATATGTTTTTTAGTAGGTAATTTTCATATTTTCAGTTCAAACTTATTCGTGAGACTCTAAAAAATTTATTTCTATTTTTTAGTTAGTCGAACTAATCCCGCTGCCTGTGCTGAACTTGTTTCAGTATCAAGCGGGATCTAGGTTAAATACCTCACTCCTTGTGTCGATTCCTATTATTGGGTTCAGTCCCGAATTCTCGGGATGCCCGGAGGTTTAGTACATTTTATTTCGCTTTTACAAAATAATAGACTAACTCATAACTATTGGTGAGGCTATTTTTATATTTGCAGTATGATTATTACCGATACACATACCCATTTATATAGTGAACAATTTGATGCAGACAGGCAGGAAGTGGTTCAAAGAGCAATTGATAAAGGAGTAAGCAGGTTTTTTGTACCCGCAATTGATTCCACTTATTATCAGGCAATGTTTGATCTGGAAGAGCAATTTCCTAAAAATGTTTTTTTAATGGCTGGATTACATCCAACACATGTGAAAGAAAATTTTAAACAAGAACTGGAAGTTGTTCAAAATATGCTGCAAAAAAGAAAGTTTTATGCGGTTGGTGAAATAGGATTAGATCTTTATTGGGATAAGAGTTTTTTACAGCAGCAACAAGATGCTTTTAAATTGCAAATTGAATGGGCAAAAGAGAACAAATTACCAATAGTGATTCATTGCAGAGATGCCTTTGATGAAATATTTGAAATTTTAGAAGAGGTAAAGGATGATGATCTTTATGGAATTTTTCATTGCTTTACAGGGAATTTAGAACAGGCAAAACAAGCTATTTCCTACAATATGAAACTAGGGATTGGAGGTGTAGTAACTTTTAAAAATGGTAAAATTGATAAGTTTTTAAATCAAATTCCATTAAAGCATATCGTTTTAGAAACCGATGCACCTTATCTGGCACCCACACCTTTTCGTGGTAAAAGAAATGAAAGTGGTTACCTTGTAAATGTACTTGAAAAAATGGTTGAGATTTACGGACTTTCTTCCAATGAGATTGCTAAGATAACAACAGAAAACTCAAAAGAAATATTTGGTATTTAACATTTTGGAAAAGACTTTAATTGATATCGCTTATTATAAAACTCCTATTGGAATTGCTAAAATTGAAGGCAATGCTGATGGAATTATTGCTGTTTCAGTGATAGATGATGAAGTTTCTCCTTCAGGCAAAATTCCAGTATCTTTACAGGAATGTGTTCGGCAATTAAAGGAATATTTTGAAAAGAAGAGAACAAATTTCGATCTAAAATTAAATCCACAGGGAACGGAATTTCAAAAAAAAGTTTGGAAAGAACTTCAGAGAATTCCCTATGGTAAAACAATCAGTTATTTAGATCAGTCAAAAAGAATGAAGTCACCAAAAGCTATCCGTGCTATTGCATCTGCCAACGGAAAGAATCCCGTCTGGATCATTATTCCATGTCACAGGGTTATTGGCAGTGATGGATCCTTAACAGGTTATGCCGGTGGGATATGGCGAAAAAAATGGTTATTGGAATATGAAAGTCCATCAAATCAAACCACCTTGTTTTAACTAAATTAATCTTCTATTTTTGTTGACTTAACAGCTATCTCCATGAAGCATATTTTAGTGCTTATTTGCATTCTAATTGGTTTGACTATCAATGGTCAGAACAATTCCTCAAATGTGAAAACTAAAATATTTACCGTTGTATCGGATACTGTTCAAATAGATACTGTTAGTATCAATTCCTATTATTTTAAGGTGTATGATGTTGAAAATAAGGTAATTGATTTAAATTCCTACACAATTGATTTTTCAAGATCAGAATTGATATTCAAAAATAAAAGGAACTGGATTGGCAAACAAATAAAAGTGGAATATTTGAGTTTGCCTGATTTTTTAACGAGAAATTATACTGCGTTTGACAAAAATCTGATCGTTCCTAAAATCACAGATGAGTCAAAATTATACAGTTATCAGTCTAAAAACATAAAAAAATCCAGTAAACCTTTTGATGGCTTGTATACCAGTGGTAGTTTATCACGTGGGGTTACGATGGGAAATAACCAGGATGCAGTGGTCAATTCGAATTTCAATTTACAGATTGAAGGAAATTTATCAAAGGGAGTTGGAATAAGAGCTTCGATTACCGATAATGAAATTCCACTACAGGATGGAGGTTATACGCAACGCATTGATGAATTTGACAGAGTTTTTATCGAGTTGTTTAGTAAGAACTGGAAATTGACAGCGGGTGATATTGATCTTCAGAACAAGGATAGTTATTTTATGCAATTCTATAAAAAAATATCAGGGGTTGCGGTAAATGCTAAATTAGATCATAATACGGGAGAAACAAATATTTTTGCTTCGGGTGCGGTAGTAAAAGGCAGATATCATAGTTTTAGTTTTACCGGAATTAATGGAAACCAGGGGCCTTATAAAATACTTGGACCAAACAATGAACAGTTTATTTTAATGGTTTCGGGTAGTGAACGTGTCTATGCCAATGGGGTTTTGTTAAAAAGAGGAGAAAGTTTTGATTATACAATAGATTATAACACTTCTGAAATTACTTTTACAACGATTTATGCGATCAGTTCCAATTTGAGAATTACCATTGAATATCAGATCGCTGATAGAAATTACACACGTTTTTTGACCTATGACGGAGCAGAATACAAATCAGAAAAACTAAAACTGGGAATAAAGTATTATAATGAATCCGATTCAAAAAATAAAACAGTTCATCAGGATCTTACAGATGAGCAGAAGCAAATTTTAGCAAATGCGGGAGATAATAAACTAAAAATGATAGCCCCTTCAGCAATACCTTCCGTATATGCCGAGAATAAAATTTTATATAAAAAGACAGTTGTAAGTAATCAGGAAGTATATATTTTTTCCAATGATCCAAATGAAGCCCTGTATCAAGTGAGTTTTACTTATGTTGGAGAAAACAATGGAGATTATTTTATTAAAACCACATTAGCATCGGGAAGGGTATATGCCTATATTCCTGCATCTAATAATATCAAACAGGGGGCGTATTTACCAGTTATTCAACTAGTAGCACCAGAGAAACTTCAAATGTTTACAGTTGACCTGAATTATAATCCGGGAAAAAGGACAAATTTGACTTCAGAGATTGCTATAAGTGATAATGATCAAAATCTTTTTTCAGATCTGGATAATGATAATAACAAAGGTTTTGCATCAAAGGTTTCCTGGCAGCAAATGATTATTGATAAAAAATGGAAGTTAAAAAGTAACCTGGATTATGAATATATAGATGATAATTTTAAAACAGTAGAAAGATTTAGAAATATTGAATTTTCACGAGACTGGAATATAAAATATAATATAGATCGGTCTTTGCAAAAACAGCAATTTATCAGAGGAGGTTTTTCATTTTTAAATGATAGTATAGGAAATGCAAAATACAATTTTGAGAGCTTAACATATGGGGAAAACTACAGCGGTTCAAAACATAGTCTGTTATCGAATATTAATTATAAAAATACCAGTATTTATACCGATCTTAGTTTTTTGAACAGTGATGATTCTATAGATAAAACAACCTTTTACAGATTGTATAGCGGAGCGCTTCATCAGTTTAAAAAAAGCTGGACAGGTGTAAAATTTAATTTTGAAAAGAATAATATTGTAAATAAATTAACCGAAGAGTCTAATAAACGAAGCCATCGTTATACCGAAATAGAGGGGTATTATGGGGTAGGGGATTCAACAAGTATTTTTGTAGAAGCAGGTTATAATTTTAGAGCAACAGATAGTGTACAGGTTGGTAATTTAGAAAATGTTAGTAAGGCACATACCTATTTTTTAAAATCAAAACTGATACATGATAAGAATACAGATCTTGGTGTTTTTATGAATTACCGTACCGTAAAAAATGTACAATTTGAAGATGAAAGATCTCTGAATGCAAGAGTAAATTACCGACAAAGTTTATGGCGTAATATGGTGGTTTTGCAAACATTGTATGAAACCCAGGCTGGTAATTTGCCTCAGCAGGAATTTGTTTATATTGAAGTTGAACCGGGAAAAGGTTTTTATGAGTGGATAGATTTTAATGGGAATGAAATACAGGAACTAGATGAATTTGTAATTGCAAAATTCCAGGATCAGGCAAAGTATGTAAGGGTTTTATTGCCTCAAATAAAGTTTATCAAAACAAATCAAAATAAATTTACGCAATCGGTAAATATAAATGCAATGCGATGGCAAAACGAAGCAGGTATAAAAAAAATAATATCACATTTTAGTGATCAGGCTTATTTTTTAATTGATTCAAAAACAAAAAGGGAAGGATCGAAATTGAATTTAAATCCGTTTGACTATGATGATGAAAATTTATTATCACTGGATCTTAATTTTAAAAATAGTTTGTTCTTTAACAGAGGGTTACAAAATTATAGCATGGTGTATACTTATATCAATTCCAGAAAAAGATCCATTTTTGTTTTTGGGGATCAGGATGTTAATTTTTTGACCCACCAGTTTCAATTGATCCATAAAATTGGTGAATTTTGGTTGTTTGATCTTATGGGCGGAATGAATAAAAGTATCAGTGAATCGATAACCTATTCCAATAGAAATTATAAGATTTTTGATACTAATTTTCATCCAAAAATATCCTTTTTATACAGTAGGAATTCAAGACTGGAAGCTTTTTATAAATACAAAGACAAAAAGAATCAAATCGAAGCATTTGAAACTTTGAAAATGCATGTTTTTGGAGCAAATTTTCAATATTCGAACAAACAAAAATTCTCTGTCAATGCCAATGTGAATCTATATTTTAATAGCTTTGAAGGGAACCAGAATTCTCCGGTCGCCTATCAAATGCTGGAAGGCTTGCAGCCCGGAACAAACTTTACTTGGTTGTTGAATTTACAAAAAAGACTTACCTCTTATTTAGATCTGAATTTGAATTATTTTGGCCGAAAATCAGAAAATTCAAATACAATTCACACTGGTAGTATTCAGTTAAGAGCAAGTTTTTAAAAGAACAGATATCCTAAACGAAATAAGGGCTTCACTCCAAGTGAAACCCTTATATGTTTTTGTCAGTTTTATTCGTGAGCCTTTAAAAAATTAATTTCAATTTTTTAGTTAGTCGAACTAATCCCGCTTTTTTTAGCGGGATCTTGGTTAACCCGCCTTACCGGCGTGGCAGGTACCTCGACCCTTGGATTGATTCCTATTATTGGGTCCAGGGCTTGCCCTGAGGTTTAATACCTTTTATTTATTTTTTTAAAACTTATAATTTATGTAACCATTTGGAAACAGAAACTTCCTGATCAATGATGGATCTTAGATCATTTATGTTAACTCTTTCCTGTTCCATAGAGTCTCTATGACGAATTGTTACTGTATTGTCTTTGATCGTGTCATGATCCACAGTGATACAAATAGGTGTTCCTACTGCATCTTGTCTGCGATATCTTCGTCCGATAGCATCTTTTTCATCGTAAGCAACATTGAAATCAAACTTTAGATCATCTACAATTTTTCTTGCAATTTCAGGTAAACCGTCTTTTTTTACCAATGGTAAAATAGCAGCTTTGGTTGGCGCTAAAACAGCTGGTAATTTTAAAACGATTCTTTCTGATCCGTTTTCTAAAACCTCATTTTGCAGAGCAGTAGAGAAAACAGCTAAGAACATTCTGTCTAATCCAATAGATGTCTCAATTACATACGGAACATAGCTTTTGTTTACTTCGTGGTCAAAGAATTGTAACTTTTTTCCTGAATGCTCTTCGTGTGCTTTTAGGTCAAAATCTGTTCTGGAGTGAATTCCTTCCAGTTCTTTAAATCCGAAAGGGAAATTAAATTCAATATCGGCTGCAGCATTAGCGTAATGAGCAAGTTTATCATGATCGTGAAAACGATAATTTTCTTCTCCTAAACCAAGTGACATATGCCAGTTCAAACGTTTTTCTTTCCAGATTTCATACCATTTTAATTCTTCACCCGGACGCACAAAAAACTGCATTTCCATTTGTTCAAATTCGCGCATTCTAAATATAAATTGTCTTGCAACAATCTCATTTCTAAATGCTTTACCTGTTTGCGCAATACCAAAAGGAATTTTCATTCTGCCGGTTTTTTGCACATTTGCAAAATTCACAAAAATACCCTGAGCTGTTTCCGGACGTAAATAAAGATCCATAGCGCTATCAGCCGAGGCTCCTAATTTTGTACCAAACATCAGGTTGAATTGTTTTACATCTGTCCAGTTTTTTGATCCTGAAACCGGACAAGCAATTTCCAGTTCTTCAATAAGATTTTTTACATCTGTAAGATCTTCATTCTCTAATGATCTTGCCATCCTTTGTAAAACCTCCTTTTTTTTAGAAAGGTATTTGACTACTCTTGGGTTGGTAGTAATAAATTCCTGTTCGTTAAAAGAATCACCAAATCGTTTGGCTGCTTTTTTTATTTCTTTTTGTGCCTTCAGATTTAATTTTTCGGCATAATCCTCAATTAGAACATCTGCACGATATCTTTTTTTAGAGTCTTTATTGTCAATTAAAGGATCATTGAAAGCATCTACATGGCCCGAAGCTTTCCATGTTGTTGGGTGCATAAAGATTGCGGAATCTAAACCAACAATGTTCTCATTCATTTGTACCATGGCTTTCCACCAGTAGTCTCGAATATTTTTTTTAAGCTCTACTCCGTTTTGGGCATAATCGTACACAGCACTAAGTCCGTCATATATTTCACTTGATTGAAAAATATAACCATATTCTTTTGCGTGTGATATTACTTTTTTAAATTTATCTTCCTGATTTTTCAAAAGTTAAATATTTATAATTTATAATTCTATTCAAATTCGTTACAGTTGGCAAAAATATATAATTTAAAATTGTTGCAATAAAAAAAGGAAATACATTTTGTATTTCCTTTTTCATGTCTTTTAATATTAATTGTGTTTATAACCCTAAAAACGAATCACTCAATTGTATTTTTGTGCTTCCAGCCAATTTTCCATCTACATACACATGAACACCATAGGCTCCTTTTTCAAATCTTTCACCCTTTCTGTCAACCATCATTACTACTTTTAATGCCGCATTTTCATAATTAATAATAGTCTGATCTGTGTATTTTAACTCATTGCCATCTTTGAGGATAAATGTACCTTTTGAATTGATCACCTGCCCTTTAGGATTTTTTAGAAGGATGTGTGCTTCTTTATCCCCTGGCGCAGCAATTTCATTTTCCATCAACTGGAATTCAACTTTGAAAGCATCTGTTTTTTGTGCTTTATTTGTTTCGGTATATTTCCCGTTAGAACGCATCTTCATTGCTGTAACCTTCACGTTTTCAACGTTAATAGCTCCGCCAATCTCTACTTTTTTTGCAAGATTCATATTCTGAGCAATTAGAGTATCGTTATAAACAGTTTGAATTATTAATTGGGTATTGATACTGTCTTTTTCTTCTGTAAGTAAATTATTTTCCATTCTTAAGGAGTCCACTTCATCAAGTAACCTTTCATTTGTAGATTTTAGCGTAGCTAACTGACCGCGATATCTTCTTAAAGTATTTGAGTTGATCTTCTTTAAGCTTCTAACGGAATCTTTAAAAGATGCAATTTTATCTTTTTCAATAGTTAAAGAATCAGTTAAACTTGTGTTTTGACCAATTGCAATATCATATTTCTCTTCCATAGCAGTCAAATTACCAATTATTTGCTCTTTTTCGTCTTGTAAAAACTTAACAGCTTCTTTATGGTCATTGTTATTGTAAAAAGTATAGCCAATCAGACCAAATAATAATACCGTTAAGGCAATGATCAATATAAGATTGTTCGAAGATTTGTTATTTTCTTGCATAATTACTTAGTTAATATTTAATGTTATGAATTAATCTAACTTATAAAACGCAGAAAATTAAAAAAATTGTGCAAAATCTTAACTTTTACTAACTTTTTTTTATACTACGTAATAAAAGACTAATTTTAGTGTGATAATTTTATCAATTATGATTAGTCCTTTAAATGATGTTTTCAATTTATTTTATCCGGAACTGTGTTCCATCTGTGAAAATCAACTTGTAAAAGGTGAGAAAATAATATGTATTCACTGCATATCAGATCTGCCGGTTACAAATTTCTGCAAGTTAAAAAATAATAGTGTAGAATCTTCTTTTTACGGTAGAATTCTTATTGAAGAAGCCACTTCTTTATTTTATTTTCATAAAAAAGGAAAAGTGCAAAAACTAATTCATCAACTAAAATACAAAGGGAATCAACAAATTGGTGCAATTTTAGGAGATTGGCTTGGTGAAAATATGGTGTTAAGTAACAGGTTTAATGATCTGGATTGTATTATTGCCGTGCCTTTACATCCGCGAAAGCTTCAAAAAAGAGGTTTTAATCAGGTTACTACCTTCGGACAAAGTTTAGCAAATAAGCTTGAAATACCAATTGTAGAGAATGTACTCGTAAAAATTTCCTCTTCGCAAACCCAAACTAAGAAAAACAGGTTTGACCGATCTATGCATATGAATGAAAAATTTGAATTGGTTGATAATGAGATTTTAAAAAACAAGCATGTTCTTTTAATTGATGATATTATAACAACAGGAGCAACGTTAGAAGCATGTAGTATACAATTACAACAGACAGATAATATTAAAATTAGTATTGCAACTATGGCATATACTTTGTAAAATATTTGTTAATTTGTAATAAATATTTTTAATGAGCTACCGTATAACCATCATATTATTCTTATTGCTATTGCATTTGTCCTGCGCCAGAAGAGGTCGGCCAGAAGGAGGACCCAGAGATGAAGACAAGCCGGTTTTGGTAAAAACAGATCCTGAATTTAAAAGTATACATTTTGATGCCGATGAAATTAAAATTTATTTTGATGAGTATATAAAACTGAAAGATTTAAGTTCACAGTTAATAATTTCACCTCCATTAAAATATCCTCCTGTAATAAGTCCGCAAGGAACACCAAGTAAAAAGATAACCATTAAAATAAAAGACACTTTACAGGAGAACACTACTTATACATTTAATTTCGGACAAAGTATTATTGACAATACGGAGGGGAATGTTTTAGATAACTTTAAGTATATTTTTTCAACTGGTGATTTTATTGATTCCCTACAAGTAAAAGGAACGATTAAAGATGCCTTTGATCTTGAAATGATTGAAAATCCAACAATCATGCTTTATGCTGCTGATAGTATTTTTAAGGATTCTGTTATTTACAATGAAAAACCAATGTATGTTGGGAGTACCCTTGACAGTGTAAACTGGAATATTACAAATATCAAAGCGGGTAAATATTTATTACTTGCTTTAAATGATAACAGTAAAAATTACAAGTTTAATCCTAAGGAAGATAAAATTGCTTTTCATACCGGGTTTATTGAGGTGCCTGTTGACAGTACCACTTCCTTTGAAATGAAACTTTTTAATGAGATCTTACCTTTTAAAATTCCATCAAGACCAAAGGAAATATCAAAAGGCCATATTATCATAGGATATGAAGGAAAAGCCAATGATTTTAATGTGCATACTATTTCCGAAAAACCCTCTGACTATAAAACCATTTCAGTTTTTGATGTTAAAAAAGATACACTTCATTACTGGTTTAAGAATTATGATAAGGATTCCATTTTACTGTCATTGAACAAACAGATAGCATTGGATACAGTAAGGGTAAGGTTAAAGTCCAAAGAAATAGATAGTATGGAAGTTAAGTCGGTTGTTTCGGGTACTTTACACCTTAGAGATACTTTGAAATTAACAAGTACTACACCTATTATCAAGGTGGATACATCAAGAATTCAATTGTTAAATAAAGACTCTGTTAAAGTAAAATACAATACGATTATTTCTAAGAGTAAAGATGAATTACTACTTGATTTTGAAAAGGAAGAATCACACAAATATAGTTTGGAAATGTTACCTGGTGCAATAACAGATTTTTTTAATATAGAAAGCGATACGATCCAGGTGAATTTTTCTACAAAAAAATCAACAGATTACAGTGCGATCTTTTTAACATTGAATAATATTAAAAGTTATCCTATCATTATTGACCTGATGAATGAAAGAGGAGAAGTGATCGTACAAAAATATGCAGAAGATCCCCAGGAATATAAATATATTAATATACCTCCGTCACGCTACAAGATTCGTATAATTTACGACGTAAATAAAAATAAAAAATGGGATACCGGTAATTATTTGTTGCAACAACAACCGGAAGAGGTGTACTACTTTAAAAAAGTAATGACAGCTAAGGCAAATTGGGAATTGATAGAACCAATGACTGTAGAGTGAAAGGTCTGAAGCCCAAAGTCTAAAGTCGAAGGGTCTAAAGTCAGATGTTCAGTTTTGTGAATTACGCGGCA
Organism: Flavobacteriaceae bacterium; assembly: GCA_029939235.1. Classification (GTDB taxonomy): domain Bacteria; phylum Bacteroidota; class Bacteroidia; order Flavobacteriales; family Flavobacteriaceae; genus Lutimonas. The sequence continues at coordinate 10,127 of JAOZTG010000025.1, read as the reverse complement.
CCAAGTGATGTGACAATCTTTTTATTGTAAAATTAACTCAATATTAATTATCCACGTTTATCAATGTTATTGTCTTTTGGTAAGCACTATGTTTAATCACAAAAACCACCATAATTTTTTTTGTAACTATCCTTACCGTAATATTTCTTTCTACTTTAAATTAAGTTAGTATATTTGTTGTTTAGAATGATTATAATTAAGAAAATACAATGAGCTATAAAAAACAAGATATTTACGGTGCCTTAGAAAAAATTTCAGTACCGGGAGAAGGAAAGAATTTGGTTGAAAGTAATTCTGTTACCAATGTTGTAATTTTTGGTGAGGAAGTTATCGTTGATGTAACGATAAACAATCCAACTTTACAGGCAAAGAAAAAAATGGAAGTGGAGATCATAAAGATCATTCATGAAGTAGTTGATCAAAAAATAGATGTAAAAGTGAATGTGAAGGCAAATCCAATCATGCAGCCAAAAACAATTACTCCTGATAATTCAATACCAGGCATTAAAAATATTATTGCAATTGCCTCAGGTAAAGGTGGTGTAGGTAAATCTACTATAACAGCAAACATTGCAATTAGTTTGTCAAAAATGGGATTCAAGGTTGGTATTTTAGATGCTGATGTATATGGTCCGTCTATGCCAATAATGTTTGATGTGGCTAAAGAAAAACCACTTGCGAAGGATGTTGATGGAAAAGCAAAAATGTTGCCGGTTGAAAATTATGGCGTTAAGATGCTTAGTTTAGGGTTTTTTACTGATCCTGATCAGGCGGTGATTTGGCGTGGTGCAATGGCTACAAAAGCCTTAAATCAAATGTTATTTGATGCCGATTGGGGTGAATTAGATTTTATGTTGATAGATCTTCCACCGGGAACAGGTGATATTCACTTAACTATTGTACAGGCTATTCCTGTAACTGGAGCAGTAATTGTGAGTACTCCGCAAAATATAGCTTTGGCAGATGCAAAAAGAGGTGTTGCCATGTTTAAACAAAATGATATCAATGTACCTGTTTTGGGTATCATTGAAAATATGAGTTATTTTACTCCAGAGGAATTGCCAGATAATAAATATTATATTTTTGGGCAGGATGGAGCGAAGATTTTAGCTGAGAATATAGACACTACATTTTTAGGTGAAATTCCGCTAGTGCAAAGTATTAGAGAAGCAGGAGATGTTGGTCATCCGGTTGCATTACAGGAAGATTCTCCTTTGGAAGAAGCTTTTAGAGAAGTTACTAAGAATATGTTGACACAATTGGTAAAAAGAAATGAGAATTTACCACCAACAGAAATTGTAAGAATTACAAACATGTCCGGTTGTAGTACCTCATAAATTTATTCTCTGCCAAAGCTTTTGCTTTGGCAGAGAATTTTAATTGTATAGAATGGCAAACTCCGAATTAATTAAAAAGATAGAAGAGGCTTTGGAAGAAATCCGTCCATATCTCAGGGTAGATGGTGGTGATGTGTCTTTTGTTTCTGTGGAGGATGATATTGTAAAAGTGCAGTTTGAAGGGGCGTGTATTGGTTGCTCTGTGAATCATATGACTCTAAAAAATGGGGTAGAAGCGACCATAAAAAAATATGCTCCTCAAATAATAGAAGTAATTGAAGCCAGTTAATTGAAATGAATTTTTCGACGCACTGCATCGTGGTTCCTGTAAAATGTCATTTACGAAGGGGATCTAAATGATCGAAAAATTTTCGTAACACCTTATTATATTTCTCTGCAGCATTTAAATAAGGAAAATGACCTTCATTATGAAATGTGTATACTTTAGCATCCGGATAAAGCTTTTTTAGGTCATTTCTTAATGTTGGCTGCACAAGTGGATCATTATCTGATTCTATTATTAGCTTTGGAATTCTTTTAATTTCTTTTTTCTCAGGAGTAGCTGTAAAATTATCAATTACAATGGCATATCTGTTAACGAATTGTTTTTTGTTAGAAGGTAAACTCAGCAAAAAAGCTTTTAATAATGCAGAGTTATTTGCAGCAGGTACAATCTTGCTGTTAAGTTGTTTTTCTCCTATTTTTTTGAATAATATTTCTGGTAGTAAAGGAATAATTTTACTTTTTATTGCATTTTCCTGAACAATTAGATTGTTTGGCGGAAAAGTATTTCCAAAAACTACTTTTTCAATTCTATTTGGAATTGTATTTACAAGATATTGAGCAATATACCCTCCCATGGAAGATCCTACAGCATAAAATCGATCAACTCCTTCCTTTTTCAATATTTCAAGAATTCCTTCTGAAGTTTTTTTGAGGGTGTTTATTTCTTCAGGCAAGGTATAGGTTATTACCCTGTAATCTTTTTCAAACTCTTTTACTTGCTGCCACCATAGATCATAAGCTCCACCCATTCCGTGAAGGAACAGAATAGTTTTAGTTCCATTTCCTCCGGAATAATACTTCCATTTAGCACCTTTAAAATCAATTATTTTTATGGATTTTGATTGGAATTCTTTTAGACTTTGGGATGCTTTGTCGTTCTTTGTATAGGCCTTATAAAAATTAGATGGAGAGGTAGGTATCCAATAAATAACAATAAGGATGAATATGATTAGGAGAGATATTTTTTTAATTGATTTCATTTTCTTCGTTTAAATTTTTCGAATTTAAATATTTTAAATCATAATTAGCCAACGATTAAAATGTTTTATTTTTAACTGCTTTCTAAAATATTATTCATATCACTTTAATAGAATCAATATTAGTTTTACTTTTAAAGTAAATTAATCAAATTTAAAAGAATGAAAAAGTATTTGTTATTTGTATTCGCTGGTTTTATCATTTTTTCCTGTAAACAACAACCTTCTCATACAGAGGTCAAGAAATCAGAACCATCTAAAAAAGATATTGTTCAAACTGTATTGTCGGATGATTCAAGTTTTTATTATATAGATTTTAATACTTATCCAAAAAACAGAAAGGAATTGCCAATTGGTGTTTTTGATTCAGGAACAGGAGGGTTGACAGTTTTTGATGCCATTGTGAATTTCGACGAATTTTCAAATATAAGCAGAAAAGCAGGAAGTGATGGCGAGATCGATTTTAATAAAGAATCATTTATTTACCTGGCAGATCAGGCAAATATGCCCTATGGAAATTATTCTAAAGAGAATAGAGTGGATCTTTTAAAAGAACATATCATTAAAGATGCTCAATTCTTAATGTCTGATAAATATTATCAAAGTTTCAATGATTCGGTTTACAATGAAGATAAACTTCCTGTAAAAGCAATTGTAATTGCCTGTAATACAGCCACTGCTTATGGGAAAAAAGATATTGAGAATTTTATTAAAAAGGCAGGTAATCATGTGAAAGTGATTGGTGTGATTGATGCAGGAGTAAGAGGAGCTTTGGAAAATTTCGAAAAAGAGGAAGATGGAATAATTGGAGTTTTGGCCACGGCCGGTACGGTTGCATCTAATGGCTATGTAAAAACAATCACTGTACTTAAAGATAAAATGGGTTTTACAGGTGAAATTGAATCTTTTCAGCAGGGAGGAGTTGGAATTGCTGGTGCGGTAGATGAAGATCCTGATTATTTTGATAAAAATCTAACCAAACCAAGAGATAATTATAAAGGTCCCGGATTAACAAATGATGTAAAAATAGATAAAGCATTGCTCGATATTTATAATTTTGATTTTGATGGTGGTAAAATGTTGTGTGATAATAAAAATATGGATGATTGTTCAATGATGCAAATTAATGATACCGAAAATTATGTACGATTTCACGTGGTCTCCTTAATGGAACAAATTAAAAACTCGAACACAAAAAATAAGTTAAAAGCTGTTATATTGGGCTGTACACATTTTCCTTACTTATTAAAAGAATTTAAAAGTACCTTTCATGAGTTGTATAATTATAAGGATAAAAAAGGTAATTATGTGTACCAAAACTTTATGATAAAAGATATCAAACTTATTGATCCTTCTATCAACACATCAAAGGAGTTATATGAATATTTAGAACAAGAAAAGCTGTTTAACCCAAATGGATCCATTGAAAAAAGTGAGTTTTACATAAGTGTACCTAATAAATACAATAAAAAAAATACACTGAATAAGGATAATAAATTTCCATATGAATATAAATATGGTAGAAATGCAGGTGAAATTCAGGAATATGTAAAAGTAGTTCCCTTTAGCAGAACTAATATCTCGGATGATATTTTAGGCCGTTTAAAATTGCAAATACCAAATGTTTATCATTTGATCGTTGATTTTAATAAGGATAGTCCTAAAACTAAAGTCTTTGATAATAATACTTTAATTAAATAGAGCATGGAAAATAGTTTTGATTACGATTATGTGATTATTGGTTCTGGATTTGGAGGCTCGGTCTCTGCATTACGTTTATCTGAAAAAGGATATAAAGTATTGGTAATTGAAAAGGGGAAATGGTATAAAAAAGAAGATTTTCCGAAAACTAACTGGCAGCTTAAAAAATGGCTTTGGTTGCCAACTTTTAAAATGTTTGGAATTTTAAAAATGACTATTTTCCGACATGCAACTATTATTAGTGGTGTTGGTGTTGGAGGAGGTTCTTTGGTTTATGCAAATACTTTACCAATACCTAAAAGTGAATTTTTTAACAGTGGAAACTGGAAAGGTTTGGCGAATTGGGAAGAAGAATTAAAGCCTCATTATACTGTTGCTGAAAAAATGTTAGGAGCAGTAAAAAACCCAAAGTTTTATGATGCAGATATTGCTTTACAGAAAGTAGCAATGCAAATGGGAAGGACTAAGGAGTTTGAGGCTCCGAAAGTTTCTGTTTATTTTGGTAAAAGTGATGTTGAAGTAAAAGATCCGTTCTTTAATGGAGAAGGACCTGATAGAGTAGGGTGTAATTTTTGCGGACAATGTATGACGGGTTGTCCGAATAACGCAAAAAATTCTCTAGATAAAAATTACCTGTATCTGGCACAAAAAAAAGGAGCAAAAGTAATTGCCGAAAAATTAGTAACATCGGTTAAAACAATAGATAATGACAGTGGTAATTTAGGTTATATTATTGATTTTAAGGATGCTACTTCTTATTTTGATAAAGGGTCAGATTCTGTAAAAACCAAAGGAGTCATATTCTCGGGTGGTGTTTTGGGAACTGTTCGTTTGTTGCTGGATATGAGATCTAAAAAGTATTTGCCAAATTTATCTGATGAGGTTGGAAATCATATAAGAACAAACAATGAAAATTTATCATTGATCACAAGCCGGGATAAGGATCTGGATCTTTCTAAAGGTATTGCCATAGGATCCATTTTTTCTCCTGATGATCATGGACATGTAGAAGCCGTAAGATACGGAGCAGGTTCTAATTTCTGGAAAATACTGATCATTCCAATGGTTTTTGGTAAAAATGTATTTATTAGAATTTTTCAATTATTAAAAGAATTGATATTGCATCCAACAGTATGGTTAGGAAATTATTTTAGAAAAGATTATGCAAAAAGAACAGTGATCCTATTGTTTATGCAGCATTTGGATAGTACTATAAAGTTGAAAAGAGGCTGGTTTAATTTATCTTCAAAGGTGACAACAGGTGCAAAACCTACACCATTTATACCCATGGCAAAAACACTGGCAGATAAAGTTGCCAAAGAAATTAATGGAAATGCTTTTATGATGAGTACCGATATTTTATTGGGCTCACCTTCCACAGCACATATTTTAGGTGGTGCCGTGATAGGAAAAGACAAAGAGCATGGCGTAATTGATAAATATCAAAAAGTATTTGGCTATCAAAATATGTATGTATGTGATGGTTCTGCTATGTCTGCAAATCCGGGAGTTAACCCTTCCTTATCGATTACTGCAATGACAGAGAGAGCAATGAGTTTTATTTCTAAAAAATAATATTTGATAGTTTGGTTAATTATCTGATTAATTACGAGTTACAGCACATTTTATTCTCTTTTAATTACATATTTTCTTAATTGTTGTATGTTCTTGTTATAATTACTTATGTTTCCATTGATATCAAATTTCTTTTTGACTGTTCCAATTATAGCTCCTGCACCAGCTCCCACACCAGAGAAAAATACTCCTGATAAAACAGCTGTTTCCTCTTTAGAAAAAAAACTATCTCCTTCTGCCAAACCAATCAAAGCACCAACAACCAGTCCGGAAGCACAGCCAATGAGAGCTCCTCTTCCAGTACTATTTCCTCTTCTGATCTTGATTTTCTGAATATCTTTGATATCAATTTCCCAAGATTCCTCTGTTTTTATATCTGTGACTAATATGGAAGAATCTTTTAGCTGAGATAAAAAACCATGAACTTCAGATTTGTCAATAAGAGAAACCCATGTTTTATAGACCTTTACTTTTTTAATTTTTTCTTGTGCGTAAATAAAATGAACACACATCATCAACACTACTACTGTAAATAATTTAAATGATTTCATAATTGAAGATTTATTAAATAGAAAATTATTGACTCAAATTTTAATGAAATTTCATCTTTTCCCCTTTATTCTTTTTCGTATTTATTATAATTATCTAGGTTTTCATTGATTTCAAAGGTAGTAACTCCACACAAGAATTGTCAAAAATACAGAGATCTTTTTCAAATAGATCCGTATGGTTTTCATAATATTTTCCTTTAAAGATTTAAATCAAAAATTAACTAATTCTGTGAAGTTATGACTCTTAAATCCACAAAACAATGATGATAATTAATGAATTGGATGATTCTTGTCATTATTTGCTTAACCTTATGATTTATTAATCTCAAAATATGCATCTTTTGATATATAACTAAGACTCAAACATCACCTTTAAAAATGTTTACTTCCTAATAGTTTTTACACAAAAAGTAAAGAAATATAAAAAATGCTAGTAAAAGTTTACGGAAGTGCTGTTTTTGGGGTGGAAGCGACTACCATTACCGTTGAGGTAAATGTTGATAAAGGAATTGCTTATCATTTGGTGGGTTTGCCTGATAATGCCATTAAAGAAAGCAGTTATCGAATTTCAGCTGCCTTAAAAAATAACGGATTTAAACTACCTGGAAAAAAAATTACCATCAACATGGCACCGGCAGATCTTCGTAAAGAGGGTTCAGCTTATGATCTGACTTTGGCGATGGGAATTTTGGTAGCTTCTAATCAAATGAAAGCAGACGATATAGGAGATTATGTTATTATGGGAGAGCTTTCCCTTGACGGAGGTTTGCAACCCATTAAAGGAGCTTTACCTATAGCGATCAAAGCAAGGGAAGAAGGGTTTAAAGGATTTTTATTACCAAAACAAAATGCAAAAGAAGCTGCAGTTGTCAATGATCTGAATGTTTATGCCATAGAGAATATCAAAGAAGTAATTGATTTTTTTGAAAACAAAACAACCCTGACACCTTTGAAAATTGATACCCGTAAAGAATTTTATCATAATCTTGATAATTCCGATTTTGATTTTGCCGATGTAAAAGGGCAGGAAACAATTAAACGATGTATGGAAATCGCTGCTGCAGGAGGTCATAATATTATTTTGATCGGTCCTCCCGGTTCGGGAAAAACGATGCTGGCAAAAAGACTTCCTTCTATATTACCACCAATGTCATTGGTAGAGGCTTTAGAGACTACTAAAATTCATTCCGTTGTAGGAAAAGTAAAAGAACACGGTTTGATGAATCAAAGACCATTCAGGTCGCCCCACCATACGATTAGCGATGTTGCTTTGGTCGGGGGAGGAACTTATCCTCAGCCCGGAGAAATTTCTTTATCGCATAATGGTGTGTTATTTTTAGATGAATTACCCGAATTTAAACGAAGTGCACTAGAAGTTATGAGGCAACCTTTGGAAGATAGAGAAGTAACTATTTCACGGGCAAAATTTACTGTAACCTATCCATGTAGTTTTATGTTGGTTGCCAGTATGAATCCCAGTCCGAGTGGTTATTTTGTTGATGATGATAAAGCTGTAACTTCTTCTCCCTATGAAATGCAAAGATATTTAGGAAAAATATCAGGACCGTTATTAGACAGGATCGATCTGCATATAGAAGTCCAGCCGGTGCCATTTGAAAAACTTTCTGAGGAAAGGAGAGGTGAATTGAGTAAGGTAATTAGAGAACGGGTTACAAAGGCAAGAGATATTCAAACCCAAAGATTTTCTGAAAATGAAAAAGTACATTATAATGCACAAATGCATGTAAAACAGATCAGAGATCATTGTGCTTTGAATGAAACTTCCAAAACATTGCTTAAAACAGCCATGGATCGCTTAAATCTATCGGCAAGAGCTTATGATAGAATTTTAAAAGTAGCAAGAACTATTGCCGATCTGTCAAATGAAAAAGATATTTTACCCGATCATATTGCAGAAGCCATACAATACAGGAGTTTAGATAGAGAAGGTTGGCTGGGCTAAGTAAATTATTATTTGCAGAATACGGAGAGTGCAAAGCTCCTCCGATAGTCAGATTATACCAAAATGCTTGTTTTATTTGCGTCGTCCAAGTTCAAAGGAAGCTTTTTCTTTTAACTCACCATTTTCAGAATAATATTCAAAAGATCCGTCTTTCAAATTATTTACATAATATCCCACTTCTTTAAGTTGTTTATTTTCATAATAAATTTCAACAGGGCCTTCTTTATTTCCATTTTTCCAGGTTACGCTTTGTCTTATGGTTCCACTTGGGTAAAAATCTTCAATTGAACCATCTAAATTACCATCAACATAAATCCCGCTTTTCCATATTTTGCCATCTTCATAATAGATCTCATAAGCACCTTCCTTATTGTTGTCCTTGTATTCTCCTTTGATCTCTAATTGACCATTATCATAATATTTTTCAAACGGACCTTCTTTTATGCCGTTTTTCCATATTGTTTTATTATTTAATTGCCCATTTTTATAGTACTCATCGCTTATACCATCTTCTTTGCCTTCTTTAAAACTCCATTGGTTTTTTAGTTTACCATCATCATAATTCTCGTATAATATGCCACTGAATTTTTCACCTTTCAGATAAACCGTTCCCTTTTTACTTTCAATTTCTGAAACATTAACTCTGTTTTGTTGATTGCAGCTAAAAAGTGATATGGTTAGTGTAATTAGAAAAAAATAAATTGAATTTTTCATAAATATGATATTTAAGATTTTGTGTTAAGCTATTAATTTTAGTTTGGCCGAAGTTAGTTAAAAGTGTTTTAATAAGGATCAAATTTATACAATTATATGAATTGAAATGGTGATTATGAGTTAAATGTTTTACTTTTGAGTTGGAACTAATAAAATATAGAAATCAACAGTTTAAATGAATAAATCCATTAAGATCAAGCCGCATCACTTTATTGATATAATAACCTCATTTTCTGCAGATAAACTATTATTAAAACCTCATTATTATAAACATGAGGTTCACTCTGTTTCAAAGGCAATTCTTGAAAACAGAGATCTAGTTTTGCAAATTGATTTGGGTGCCGATAATATTTGTAAGCCTTGTTTGCATAATATAGAAGGAATTTGTGATGATACACTCGATATTTCTAACCGACCAAAAGTGCCTTCTTTAAAAAGAGAATGGAATTTAATACTGGATAAACGCTGGTGTAAAAGATTGAAAATAGAACAAGGAGATAGAATTTCTGTTTTAGATTTTTGTGAACGATTAATAAATGGTTCAAATAATCTTTTGGAGATCTATAAAGAAAATAACAAAGAGAATACTTTTCAAAGAGAAATAAATTTAAAAAAAGGATTGCAAAATTATATAACGTCCAGTATTGTATATGCAGAAGAAATTGAAAACTAAATTCCTTCCGTTATTTTCAATATGCTTATCAAAAAAAATCCTTTTAACTGCATTTGAGAAATGACTTTTTAGGTTGTTTTTATAAAAATTTATATAGATTATGTTATTTATATTAATATTTAAGTAAGTGGCAATAATTACATATATGTCAGTTAGTTATTAAATATATATTATTGAATTATGAAATTCTTTATGATTCAGTTTTTTTCTAGTATCTTTAAACATTATGGCACTACCACAATTTAATGGAAAAATGGATGAAATATTATTTGAAATTGCCTATTTGAAGGTTGGCCTTCAAGAATTTGATGTTCTAAATAAAATAAGAACTTAGTAAAACCGAGAAGTTGA
>JAOZTG010000001.1 GCA_029939235.1 Flavobacteriaceae bacterium | reverse complement strand
TGTTACTTCTTACAAGATCAGCCAATTTGTTGTATTGATCTTCTTTAAATTGATCAGTTAAGTTCATGGTTATATCTGAAAAATCTATTTGATATCGCTCTTTAGAAAATGTATTAAGTATATTTACTGTCAACTGCAAATTTACGATACGTGATTGAGAAAGGTGTTTCCCTATATATGAACTAGGTTGTGTTTTTACTTTCTCCATATAATTATTCAGAAAGGAAAGAAGGGTAATTTTATTTTGTGCAATAGATTTATTGACTGTTTTATTTACACCATGAGTTAAATATTTTATTTTAAATAATACCAATTCTTATTTTTCAATAGTATAAAATACTGCTTGTATTGGTGAAGCTCCGGTTTCTTTTTCAGATAATAATACACCATTTGATGAATAAATATTTAATTTACCTGAGCTGGTTGCATCCGGTGATACAAGAACATAAATATCATTGTTTGCAGGATTTATATCTAAGCCATTGAATTTCTCACCCGTAATCAATGCTCCAGAACTGATCTCTTTTTTTGCAACATCCACAGAATAAACAGTTGTTGCCGTACCAGGCCATGCTTCTGCACCCAATGCATAAATGGTATTTTTATCAGGAGAAATGGAGATCAAACCATTGCTTCCTATTCCAGGAAAATTAACGGAAGCAGTTACTTTATTCGTTTTTGGATTGATTACCTCAAACCCAATCATATCTGAAGGAACGGGTGTTGAAAATTTACTTACTGTTGAAACCCAAATATTTCCATCACCATCTGCCACAAATTGTTGTGGAACTCCTGATACTGCAATAAAGCTCCTATTATTGGTTAAAAGATCAATTACAGTAATTTTTTTTAAAACTGTTGAACCTACAAATAATTTGTTATTCACAATAATAACACCTTCTGCCCCACCCTCTACGGCAATTTTAGTTATAGTTTTGGTTGACAGATCCATTTTTGCGATATATGAATTTGCCATAACACTCCAGTCATTTACTTCACCCCAGCAAGAAATATATGCGGTATTTCCTGTTGCTGCAAAATATCGTGGTTTTGTAATATCACCAGATACCGGATTCCCTAAAGCTTTTAGCGTTGCTGCATCTAAAATATCAATTTTATCACCTGCATTTGACATTAAATAAGCTACATCATTATAAATAGCCATAGATTGAATATTGGATGTAAAGGCAACATTATTAGCTGTTTGATAACTTTTCTGACTTATCGTTTCTTTTTCAGTATCATAAGTACTTATTTCTCCATCTCCCTTACCGTACACACCATAATTAACAATATAGGCTACTTTATCATATTCCTTTATATCCTTCGGATCATCATCATCAGAACATGAGATAAAAACAGTAGATATAATTAATACTGAAAGAATAATTTTTTTAATTGAATTCATTTTTAATTGGTTTTAAATTAATGATATAAATATTTGACACTTAAATTAAAATTACGACCGGGCATAGCATAATATGCCTGGTTTTGATATGCTTTATTAAATAAATTATTGGCACTCAAATTGACAGAAAATGTATGATCATTTAAATAGAAATTTTTCCCAATGATTGTGTTAATAAGGATATAACCATCTAATTTATCTTTGCTTTCTGTAAATCGATTACCGGTATAGGAACCTGTAAAATTAAAATTCCAATTCTTATAATCGATATTGGTAAAAATATTGACAATGTGTTTAGGTGTATATGCAATTTGTTCTCTTTTAGAAAAATTATAACTCCAAAATTCATCTACTTCTGAAACATCCGTTAGGCTATAATTGAAACCCCAATTAAGATCTAAAATTCTAAGTTTACATGCTTTTTTAAAATTTAATTCAACCCCCATACTTTGAACCTTTTTAATATTTTCTGGCCTCCACAAATCACCAGATGGTACCCATAAGATCCAGTCATCCACATTCATAAGAAAAAACGAAACTCCAAAGTTGTATGTACCTTTGCCCTTTTTCAAATTTAAATTAGAACCAATTTCATAATTCATTCCGTTTTCCGGAAGCAAATCCGGGTTACCATTGGGATACCAAAAACGATCATTAAATGTTGGTATCTTAAAGCTTTTTGAAATAGAAGCAGTCGCATTGATCTTATTTTCATTTGCCTCAGTAATACTGTAATCAAATCCTATAGAAGGTGAAAACTGGTTTGTATAATCAATCACTACAGATTCTCTCAAATTCACAGCCATTTTTAACTTGTCGAATAGTTTTACTTTATACGAAGAGAAAAAGTCTAATCTGTTTTCACTAACATCATCATTATAAGCATAAACATCTGAGGTTAAATGAGAATAATTCACCCCAACATTAAAATCTCCATGAAGAAAATCAGAATTAAAATAATTAACACTACTTATAAATGATCGGGTAGATATGGTTTGATCATAATTGTTATCGTATAATTGAGAATCATAAATATAAGCAATATTGGTATTAACTTTGTGTTTACCAATATTGTAATTCAAGCCGGTAATAATTCTTAAACTATTATTTTCTATTTCTGCATAATCTCCTCCATAATAGTTTTCAGACATATTGGGCTGAATTTCCCGCCAATTGTTCTGATACCATTGCTTTGTATAGAAAAATAATTTGTCGGTTACTTTAAAATTGAATTCCTGAAGTATTCCGAAATTCTTAAAAGAAGCATTTTTTTGTACATCATCTACAAACTTATCTTTTTCAAAATCTTTTACAGCTGTATTTAAAAATGGAAAGTCATTCTCTTTTATCTGATAAAATGCTTTGATCACATAATGTATCTTTTTGTTGCTGTAACCAAGTTTTAATCCTGTAAAGTATGAACCAAAACTTGCCAGGTCCTGTTGTATCCCAACATTCCATCCTTTATTCCATTTTGGTTGATTGTCTAATTGTATGCTTCCTCCAATTGCATCTGTTCCATACAATGAACTTGAGCTACCAAACTGAACTTTCACATCATCAAATAAAAACATGGGTATATTTGACATGTTTGAATGTCCCAATGTAAGTGAATTAATATTAAGTCCACCAAACATGATCGCAGTATGATCCGGACTTGTACCCCTAAACCTTATCGTTGATAACCCTCCTGCATCCTGTTTGATATAAATTGGCAGGTAACGATTGATCATATCAGTTAAACTTCCACTGGAAACAGTGCTTAGTTTAATTGAATCGATTGATTCGATCTTCCCTCCTACAAGGAATATTTGTTTTTTAACTGTAAGTTCAACATCATCTAATAGAACAATAGTATCCAATGTTTGTCCGATGATAGTGAAATTAAGAAAAAATACAAATACAAGAAATGTAATTTTTTTTATGGTCATTATTATTTGTTTAACCCGAACATATTTTTTGGCAGGTCTTCTGGCTCACCTTACTTTTTCACGCCTTCCCATCTTTAATTTAGATAGTGGCGAAGATTGAAAAAGACAATCTAAGGCTTACAGCTACGGGTATAGCTCCGGTTTTTCACCGGATTCCCTTTTAATTCCGATTTAATATTAAATGCGGAAAACCAAATTCTAAGCAAAACTAAACTTTTTATTTATTTTGGCAAAAAATATTTTTATTAAAAAGAAGATACTAATTATAACAAACTTAATCAGTTCCTCTGTTATTTTAATGGAGTCAATTAATTATAAATTCTTTATTTTTTTTAAATAAAAAAATCTTAATCAATCGTAAAGACTTTATAACCAGAGTTTTTCATAAGTTTCACATCGGATACTTTATTAAGTGGTAACTTTTCTAAAATAGTTGTAAGCACTTTTATTGTTAAGCCATGACTAACAAAAACAATGATTTGATCCTTATGTTGATCTATTATTTCTTCTAAAAAAGAAAGAAGTCTTTTTTGTACCAATCCGGCATTTTCCATATCATCCCCAAGGTTTGTAATATCAAAATCATCGGGAAATTTCTTACCCTGTAGTTTACCTAAATACCATTCCATTAAGTTATCTCTATATGCTAGCTCTATTTGATGATATTTATAAATTTCCTTTGCCGTTTCGGCTGCTCGTTTTAACGGACTGGAATATATTTTATGTATTTGTATGTTACTTAATTCATTTGCCAATAATTTATTATTTGCAATTCCATTTTCAGATAAGGTACCATCTGTTTGCCCCTGGCACAAACCAAGTGTATTTTCTATTGTTTCACCATGCCTTACTACGATTAACTGAAGCATTATTTAATTTGATTTAATGTTTTATCTGAAATGAGTAAAATGGATGGTTTTTTGGTGATCCTGTTTTCCTGTGTTATAACAATTGCATTATAAACCTCTTCAATATTGGTATATGTCAGTACTTCTTCCGGAGTTCCTTCCGCAAAAATATTTCCATCATCCATCAGAATTAAATAATCGCAATATTCAGCTGCCAGGTTCAAATCGTGAATGATCATTAAAACTGTTAGATCAAATTCTTCATTAAATTTTTGGATCAGATTTAATATTTGCATTTGATGAGAAATATCTAAATGAGAGGTTGGTTCATCCAGCAATAATAATTCTGGCTCCTGTGTGAGCGCTTTTGCAATAGCAACCAGTTGTTGTTCGCCACCACTAAGTTCATTCATCAACTTATCTTTGAATTTTAACACCCCGGTAAGTTTCATAAATTTATGAGCGATCTTAAAATCTTCTTTTGTTTCAAATAGCTGAAACTTTTTCCTGTAGGGATAACGTCCCATCAATACATAATCTTCAACAACAATATCCACTGCATCAGTATTTTGAGTAACTATTGCTATTTTCTGAGCTTTTTGCATTGCCAACATACCAGAGATACGCTCTTCGTTAAGAAAAATATTACCATCAATCAAAGATAATTCTCCGGTAATGGTTTTAAACAAAGTGGTTTTTCCAGAACCATTTGGACCAATAATTCCAGTAAAGGATCCTTTAGTCACGCCAAAACTTATATCATTAATAACCAAATTATTGGTATAACCACTTTTTAGGTTTTCTATTTTAAGAAAATTTTCTCTTTTCATTATACCTTCATTTTTGATCTGCTCATAACAATAATAAAAACCACCCCACCTATCATACCGGTGATTACACCAATAGGTAATTCATTTGGTGCAATGATAGTTCTTGCAATGATATCGCTAATTAAAATAAAAATACTTCCGCCAAGAAAAGAAGCAATCAATAACAATCTATTGTCAGAGCCAATCATCATTCTCAATAAATGAGGAATTATCAGGCCCACAAAACCAATTACTCCTGCTACTGACACACTTATTCCTGTTAAAATGGAGGCCAGAATGAATAAAGCCCTGATTGTAAAGGTTGTATTAACACCAAGATGTTTTGCTTTAGATTCACCCAAACGCAATGCATTAAGCTGATTTGCCAACAAATATGATAATGCAAGACCAATTAAAGATGTATAAAGAACAAATTTCACAAGCAAAGTATTTGGTTCATCCAATGAACCCATGATCCAGAATACAATACTGTGCAAGTTTTCGGCAGTTGTAGTTGACATAAGGAACA
Organism: Flavobacteriaceae bacterium; assembly: GCA_029939235.1. Taxonomy (GTDB): domain Bacteria; phylum Bacteroidota; class Bacteroidia; order Flavobacteriales; family Flavobacteriaceae; genus Lutimonas. The sequence goes on along the minus strand of JAOZTG010000001.1, from coordinate 55,129 downwards.
TCATCGTAGAAGATGACATAAAACTGATCATCACACCAATCAATAACATCCTGTTAATGTTGTAATAATTTTTTCTAACTGCTAAAACATAAACCAGAAAAGTGATGATCACTGCCCCAATAAAACCAGTTAAAGGGAGCATAAAAACTCCAAACAACAGGTTTAAATTAAAAATAATGGTAATTGCAACACCAAGGGAGGCTCCTCCTGAAATACCCAAGGTATACGGCTCAACCAATGGATTTCTATAAACTCCCTGCAAAATAACACCTGAAAGACTTAAGGCTCCACCAACTGCAATTCCAAGAATGATTCGAGGCAACCGAATATTGTGGATGATTGTATATTCAATTCCGGTTTCACTTTTTAAAATAGTTATAAGTTCATTTGGAGTAAAATTGATCTCACCAATAGACAATGCAAGTAATGCAACAATTATTAGCAAAACAAACATTGCCAAAATAAAAAAAACCTGTTTTATATATTTTTTATTCACTTGAATTATTTATGCCAAAAAAGTTTAATCTTTATAAATTACTCATTTTAATTATAAATATCATTCATAATCTTTTCAAATGATTCTGTAAAAGCCAGAACCGTGGGAGAAGCTGCAACGTTAGCATCTACAATAAATATTTTTTTGTTTTTTGAGGCTTTTAACTCTGGATATTTCTCCCATATTTTTTTTTCGTTATTACCTTCAATTCCCATACTTATGATAAAAATAATATCAGGATTACGATTTATCACAGTTTCTCTGTTTATCGTTCCTCTCGTCATATCATCTGCAATATTTTTACATCCGGCAAAAGTAATATAGTCATTCATAAATGTATTTGGAATAACTGTAAATATTGGTTTTGACCCAACCTGAAAAAAAATACGCAAACTATCTGTCTGTTTCGGGATAGTTGAAATTAAACTATCAATTTTTGTCTTTGATTTCTCAACAATCGATCTTGCTGTATTTTCCTTATCCACAAGCTTTCCCAATTCAATAAAGTTATTACATATATATTCGAAAGATGTCATTTTTCCAAATTTATACACCGTCACACCATTTTCTTTCAAAGTATTAATGGTTTTATCTTTGGTCAATCCCGATGCAAAAACTATATCCGGTTTAAGTAATAATACCTTTTCGATATTCACAGTAATGGCTGATCCTATAATAAGATCTTTATTCGATGATGATACAGCACAGTAGGATGTTGCTCCAACAATATTGTTTTCTAATCCCAGATCAACAAGCTCTTTTGTGATAGATGGAGCAAGAGAAACTATTCTAATAGCATCTTCCGTATTTTGATATTTATCATATTTATTATTGTTGCACGAAAACAATAATAAAATAATTATTATATATGATATACTACTGTATCTCATTTGTTTATATATACTTTATTAAACTATTACTCAATCTAATTATTACTATAATTAAGAACTATTATATTAGTATTTATGTAATAAATTTAACCCGAAAACTGTTTGGAAAGAAAAATTATTTCTAAACTTTTATCCCGAAGTTTTAGTACTTAAAAATAAAATCTGGCAGGTCTTCTGGCTTCCCTTCTTCTTCAAGTCTTCCCATCCTAATAATCAGACAGTGACAACATTTGAAAAAATATTCGCAAGGTATACAGCTACGGGTATAGCTCCAGAATTTCACTGGATTCCCATTTTAATTTCAATTTTACAATAAAAACTGAAAAACCAAACTTGACACAAAATTAAGTCTTTTTTTATTTAATAGAGCTAATTAATAATAATCATTTGTGCTTATTTATTTCAAATAAAACAATCCTGATTTTATATTGTCAATTTACTATCTTTGAAAGTATCAATTGTAGTTTACAAACCACATGAAAACGATTACTCTTAAAAGGCCAAAAGAAAGTTTTAATAAGAATTCCATTTATGAAATAATAATAGATGAAAAAAAACTGACTGAATTAAAAAACGGCGAAGAAAAAACATTGGAAATCCCTGAAAATAGCAAAATTATAAAAGCAAAATTATTATGGGCAGGTAGTAAACCCATCGTATTAAGGAAAAATCAAAATACCATTATTATCACTGGGGATAAGTTTTTAAATAGACTACCTCCTTTCATAGGTGGCATCTTGATTTTAAGTAGTATGACCTTTACTTTGAATCATGATAATGATTTTATCAAGGGCTTTGGAATCAGTTTTTTCTCCGTTCTAGTAATTTACTTCATTGGCATTTTAACCTTTTGGAGAAATAAATGGTTAGATATTCAATTTGAATCTTAAACAGCATAAAAAGTAATGCAATTCTAACAAACTGCCTTTATTGAATCAAATTTTACCTATTTTTGATTTTTAAACATTATACAAATTCTTATGAAGAAATTATCCATATTGTTTTTGGCTATTGTGTTAGCATCATGTGCAACAAGTAAAAAAACAAATGTAGCCAGTGATGAATTAGCTATAAAATATGCGGCTGAGATAAATACCTCCGACTTAAAAGAGCATTTGTATGTATTGTCATCAGATATTTTAGAAGGAAGAAAAACCGGTGAAAAAGGTCAGAAAATGGCAGCGAATTATATCACGGCATATTATAAAAATCTAGGTTTAAAAGCTCCTAAAGGACATGATGACTATTTGCAAACAATACCCAAAGAATTTTTCAAAGGAGAATCAGACAATGCTTCTGAAAATATTGTGGCTTATATCCGTGGAAGCGAAAAACCTGATGAGTTTGTGATCATATCGGCTCATTATGATCATTTAGGTATGAAAGGAAAGGAAGTTTACAATGGAGCAGATGATAACGGTTCGGGTACTACTGCAGTTCTGGAAATTGCACAGGCTTTCCAAAAAGCTAAAAAAGGTGGTCACGGACCAAAAAGATCTATTCTGTTTTTAAACCTAACCGGTGAAGAAATAGGTTTATTTGGGTCAAAATATTATACCAGTCACCCTATATTTCCTTTAAAAAATACTATTACAGACCTGAATATCGATATGGTTGGGAGGGTTGACAAAAAACATGAAGGTAAACCAGACTATATTTATTTGATAGGAGCTGACAAAATAAGCACTGATTTACATAAAATATCAGAAGATGTGAACAAAAAATATACGCAGCTGAAACTGGATTATAAATATAATGATGATAATGACCCAAACAGATTCTATTACAGATCAGATCATTATAATTTTGCTAAAAATAATATTCCAATTATTTTCTACTTTAACGGAGTTCATGATGATTACCATAAAACAACCGATACACCTGATAAAATCAACTTTGATCTTTTAGCAAAAAGAGCAAAATTGGTATTTTATACAGCATGGGAAATAGCAAACAGAGAAAACAGACTTATAGTAGATAAATAATTACAAGCAACATTCACTTTTAACTTTATACTTTTAACTTTACACTTTAAAACAATTTGTACGCAATAATCGACATAGAAACTACCGGAGGTAAATATAATGAAGAGGGAATCACAGAGATTGCTATTCATAAGTTTGATGGTATCGATATTATTGATTCTTTTGTCAGTTTGGTTAATCCCGAAAAGGAAATACAGCCATTTGTTGTAAATCTTACAGGAATCAATAACAAAATGCTTCGCAATGCTCCTAAGTTTTATGAAGTTGCCAAACGAATTGTTGAAATAACCAATGGTTGTGTACTTGTTGCCCACAATGCCAGTTTTGATTATCGCATATTAAGAACAGAATTTAGAAGGTTAGGTTATGAGTTCGACATACCTACATTGTGTACTGTTGAATTAAGCAAGATCATAATTCCCGGACTCGAATCATACAGCCTGGGGAAACTATGCAGAAATATAGGCATTCCTGTCAGCGATAGACATAGAGCTAATGGAGACGCTTTAGCAACGTTGAAATTATTACAAATTCTTTTACAAAAAGACAAAGACAAGATCATCGTTAAAAAAACGATCAAAACCGGTAATAAAAGAGATCTTTCTAAAAAACTGCTTACGATACTTGAAGACATGCCCCTGGAAACCGGAGTTTTTTATTTACACAGATACAATGGTGACATTGTATATATCGGAAAAGGAAAAAATATAAAAAAAGTAGTAAATCAGGTTTTTTTACAAACATCAAATAGATCAAGAGCACTGTTAAAGGAAATGTCATCTGTTAGTTTTGATCTTACTGGAAGTGAATTGATCGCTCAGTTAAAATTTAATGAAGAAATTATCATTCACAAACCAAAATTCAATAAAAATTCAAAACCTACAATTGAATACACTAAGTACAGCAATAAAAATATGATCTTAGTTGATAAAGGAAGAGTGGTATCTGAAAAATCGGTTGTTTTGATAGAAAATAATGATTATCAAGGATTTGGATATACGGATTTGGAAAATCAAATAAATAATTTAGAAATTTTGAAGAATTTAATTACCACCGGAAATAGCCATAAAGATCAAAATAATACAATTATAAAATATTTAAAAAATCAAACCGTTGAAAAAATTATTAGGTTTTAATTTTTTATTATAATTTTAATGAATAATTAATCTTTGTGAAAAGCGATTCAGAACATCATTCCTGGAAAGAAAAATTACACGAAGTAATTTACGAGGCTGATACAAAAGCAGGTAAATTCTTTGATGTGGTTCTTTTGTGGTTGATCATTATAAGTATTGCTTTGGTAATGCTGGAAAGCGTAAGAGATTATGATCAAAAATACCATAGTTTTTTTAATATTTCTGAATGGATCATTACCATTTTATTTACTATTGAATATATTTTGAGAATTATAAGTGTAAAAAATCCTAAAAAATACATTTTTAGTTTTTATGGAATTATTGATTTATTATCTACAGCTCCAAAATATTTATCATTGATAGTTGGAGGTGGCCATTATTTAGCAGCTATTAGAGCATTGCGATTATTAAGAGTATTTAGAATACTTAAACTGGCCAGATATGTTGGAGCAACAAACAACCTTAGCAAAGCCTTAATAGCAAGCAGATACAGAATATTGGTTTTTATCTCGGCTGTTTTGGTAATATGTATCATCATTGGAACATTAATGTATTTGATAGAAGGAGATCAAAGTGGCTTTACAAGTATTCCTCGTGGAGTTTACTGGGCAATTGTAACCCTCACTACGGTTGGCTATGGAGATATCGCCCCACAAAGTGCATCTGGTCAATTTTTAGCAAGTTTGGTGATGATTCTAGGTTATGGAATTATTGCTATACCTACTGGAATTGTAACCGCAGAATTTACTAAACAAGTTCATCTAAACACATCATCTTGCCCTCATTGCTCTGCAGAAAATCATAAGGATGGCGCTGAATTTTGTTATAAATGTGGGTATAAATTATAGGTTCTAATATTTCAATATTTTTTTACTTAAAACTTTACCATCCTCTAGTTCTATTTTAAAAATTAGAATTGTCCCACATTTGATTTTATGATCCAACAAATAAAAATTCTTGCTGTTTGGTTTATTTTCAATGAGTAGCCTTCCATTTATATCGTAAACTTCTAATGTTCTTACTTTCTGATTTGCTCTGATCTTAAAATTTCCATTTGTATTTACTACTACAAAATCTTCTTCATTTATTATTTTTTTCTGCCATTGAACAGAATTTACTATTTGCAAATCAAATCTATTATTATCTACTCCGTTTTCTGAAATATCAAAATGATAATTTCCTTTTTTTAGATTGTGACGACGATTTAAAGTATGGTCTATTAAAAAAATATCTACATTTTCATTAATAATTGCCCCCTCTATTTTGTGAATTGAAATTGTAAAACTTTCAGGTTTTGTTATATAAAAACCTAAGGGTAATTGAACATCATCCGTCAATTCCGGTAAACCCTGAATAGCTAACTCTTTGTCATTTAGAATGGAGTAAAACTTTGAATTCAAATCTGACCCTGCTCTAACGCCATCATAACTATTATCATAATCATTACTGGCTCCAGGTAAAAAAGCAATCAATAATTGACTAAAAGCTCTGTTCTCTCCTTTAAAATCTAACCAGATTTTGTTCTCTTTTTCAAATACTTCATCGATAATATCATTATTTTTGCTATTAATTGATTTAAAAAACTGGGTGTTTTCATCAGATGAATTAATTACTCTCATATCATTATTAAATGTAATCACACCGTTATTATTCACATCCATAAAAAAACCTTGACCGGCAGCAATATATCCATTCGGTATTTCACCTCCGGTAGTTGCAGCGACTCCACCTGATAAATTAAAAGATGCATAATCATTTGAATTATAATTTTCATCCGCAGGTCCGCTCGAACCTCCGTTCAATTCTGTATTGTGTGTCCAAAAATATAATGTACCACCAATATTGATATTTGAATGGATCAATACCTTGGCATCAATAGCTGAAGGGTATGGATTACCTATCAAATTCCAGTCATCATCATCGGCCTGATCATTCCCGCTTAGCGCAACAGGGATCGAAATATATCCATTTTGAGGCACACCAGTAAATTTGATAGTTTGTTCATTTGAATTACCTGACTTTAAAACTGCATATCCTTTTCCTGAAACAATAGCATCTGTATTCAATGCCCATGCCCAATCATCACCATCATCATCATGATCATCTGGAATTCCGGTAGTTTGCGGATAACCTTTACCAGAATACAGATCAATATAATTTACTGTTTTGTATGTAAATACAGCTGAACTTCCAAAATCTGACACTTTAGCATCTTCCACTGGAGATGACCAATAAGTATAATCACTATAAATCATTGGTTTTGATATTCTCGTATATTCAAAACTATTAGCATCTATCATATCTATTGTTGCCGTATTATTCAGCATCACAAAAGATCCCCCATCTCCCACTATTATTTTATTATCCGAAGGAATTGTTAAATCGCCAGATACCACCACATTTGCCTGATTTGCAACAACTAATCTTCCAAAATTTTCAAATACCAAATTCAAACAATTAAGTGTTTCTCCAGCATTGATATCATAGGGTTCTCTAATAATCACGTTATATGAATTATCAGGTTCACCAGACAAAGGATTGCCTATAGCATCTTCCCAACGGTTATTTTCTCTAATATATACATCTTCAATTAGTGATTTTTTTTCAAAACTAACATCATCAATATAAAATATATTTTTTCGTGCTATGGAATAAAAATCAACACCTCCCAAATGTTGGGTATTACTTAAGAAAGCATTGTTATAGATCACCTCAGTGCCTGAATCTGAAATCAATTTAATTTTTATAGAATTATCATCTAAATCTATGATATGTACCAATTTAAACCATTCTTTCCATGGATAAGAAAAATTGACAATGGCACTTCCTCTATCATCTTCTATCCTACCCCTTCCATTCCCATCAAAATAGACCTGAATTGCCCAGTTACCCAATCCTATTACAGGTGTATTTTCCTGAAAATTATAATATGCCATACTATTTTTCTTTGGCAAATACATTTTCCATTTTAATTTCCATTTCCCTGTTGATTTGTTATGTAAATCTAAAATCACATCTTGAGGAACTGAACCTAAATTATCTTTGCTAATAAACAAAGCCTGATTTCCTGAAGCAGCATAATGTTTTGGTTCCCCATGATTTGGATGATCCGTATTACTTATAATTCCATCCTCATCTTCATCATAACCAGATCCTAAAGCTGGATCTTCTGACCATGTGATCCAGTTTAATGACTGAGGACTAATCCTTTTCATATAGTTATACCTCTCAAAATCATCTGTAAATTGTGCATTTATTTGATTGAAAGAAATAAAAACAAATAGTATAGCTACAGCTATCTTTTTTATCATAAAAATTGTTTTCAACTTGTTATCCTTATTTGTGAATAGTTAATTACTTACGAAACGCTCAAATTCTTATTTTATTACAGCTGTCACCGCCTATAAATCAATTCTTTTGTGTTCATATTTACTGTTTTTGACATGTCATTAATTAAATCTATTTTTGCTTTATATGAATCAGAATTATCTTATAAGCATTGTTGGAGCAACAGCCATAGGAAAAACTGCCTTAAGCATTGCACTTGCTAAACATTATAAAACGGAGATCATTTCAAGCGATTCCAGACAATTTTATAAAGAAATGCAAATTGGAACTGCCGTCCCAAGCGAAAAAGAATTAAATGAAGTAAAACATCATTTTATTCAGGATAGAAGTATTTTTGAAGATTATAATGTTGGTGATTATGAGAGAGATGCAATTGATAAATTAAATGATTTATTTAAGCATCATAATGTTGTGATTATGGTTGGTGGCAGTGGCTTATATGTCAATGCAGTGATGGATGGCTTAGATGATTTTCCGGAAGTTGATCCAGATATAAGAACAAATCTTAAAAAGGAATTAGATGAAAAAGGAATTGAAGTCCTGCAAAAAAGATTGCAAGAGCTTGACCCTATCACTTTTCAAAAAATTGATATTGATAACAAACAGCGCCTGATTAGAGCGTTGGAAATTTGTTTAGGTACAAAAAAAGCTTATTCTTCTTTTTTAAATTTCAAAAAAAATAAAAGGAATTTCATTCCAATAAAAATAGGAATCTCTGCAGAAAGAGAGGTTATTTACAATCGAATTAACCAAAGAGTCGATCTCATGATGCAAAACGGACTTTTAAATGAAGCTAAAACCCTTTTTCCAAATAAAGATCTAAATGCCTTACAAACTGTTGGTTATAAAGAACTATTCAAATATATGGATAGTGAATGGGATTTAGAATTTGCGATTTCGGAAATTAAAAAAAATACCCGACGGTTTGCTAAACGACAAGGAACCTGGTTTAGAAAAGATCAGGAGATTAAATGGTTTGATTATCAGGACCCCATTAAAGATACTATTCATTACATTAACAAGATCATTGAGGAATAATATCTAAAACAAATTAGACCAATAGTTTTTCTTTTGACTTTACTTTTTTTATTTTTACAAAAACCAATTTATAAACAATGAAAACCGTATGTTTTTTAATTTTGTTCCTTAGTTTGATATCTTCAAATATCTATGCAAAAGATGATCTTTCTCCCGAACAAGTGAAAGACACTATTATTGTTGGTTATAACATAAATCCACCATTCGTATTTAGGGAGAACAACAAATTAAAAGGCGTTAGTTATCGTCTTTGGGAAAGAGTCATTAGAAATGAAAAAAATACAGTTTTTGAATATGTTCAACTACCATTAGACAGTTTATTAAACGGACTTAAAACAGGTACAATTGATGTTGGAATATCTCCCTTAACCATAACCAGTGAAAGAATTAAACAAATAGATTTTTCTGTTCCTTACTATATCGCATATTCAGGTGGTATGATCAATTATTCTTCCAATTATAAAAAAATGTTAGAAATAACCTCCACAATATTTAGCTGGAAATTTTTAAAAATTATTATTTCACTCCTCCTTATTATTACTTTTTTTGGATTTTTGGTCTGGATCTTTGAAAGAAAAGATAATAAAGAACAGTTTGGAGATGGTATTTATGGTCTGTTACATGGCATATGGTGGTCGGTAGTTACGATGACAACAGTAGGCTATGGAGACAAAACACCTAAGACATTTGGCGGACGAACAATTAGTTTGATCTGGATGTTTATTGGTATTATTTTACTCTCTACAATTACGGCAAGTATTACATCAACGCTTACCATTAAAAAACTGGAAGTATCATCAGAAGAAATCATTTCCTATAAAAAATATAGGATCGGGACAGTTTCCAATTCTGCAACCGAAAGATGGTTGATGGATAATTTTTATCATAATCTAAAAAGCTACCATACTTTTAAAAACCTGGTAGATGGATTAAGAAATGGAGAAATTGATATTGTTGCATATGATGAACCCGTATTGCGTTATGAAATTAAATCTGATGACAAAAAAGAATTTGAACTTCTAAAACTGAAATACAATCTATCGATGTATGCTTTTGGATTTAGCAAACATATGGATCCGGAAAAACAACAGTTAATTTCAACACGCTCATTAGAGATCATTGAAGGTTCTGGCTGGAAACGACTTTTAGGTTCATTTAATTTAGACGAAGACAATTAATATTTCAATAAGAGTTATATAATTTCTTAAAAAATACTTCCATTTCTTCTTTTCTGGCAGTAGCACTTCCTGCATAATGGTTATTCATATAACTGAAGATCAAAACAGTCCCTTTTTTGGTTACCAAATAACCACTTAAATTAAAATTATTAGAAAGCGTACCCGTTTTAGCAAAAATATATGGTTTGTTATTTGCAAAATACTTCTCTAATGTTCCACTTTCTCCTCCGGCAGGAAAATAATCGAACAACTTTTCTTTTGGAATTTCCCAATACATTTTCTTTAACAGATATACAAAACTCTCTGGAGTAAATAAATTATATCTCGATAAGCCTGACCCATCTACCCATCGAGGTTTTTGTGGAATATTTGGCAGGTAATTTTCCAGTGAATAAGTAATTCCACTTTTTACACTAAAGGCGCTATCCACCCTGTTTCCAACTTGCAGCATTAATTGCTCTGCAATAAAATTATCACTTACATGCAGCATTTTATGGTATAAAGAATCATAGGGAATACTGTGAACAGGTTTGAAATAGTAATTATTCTTGTTATTTATTACAATGATCTTTTTATCAATTTCTTCTCCAAGTATATCTGCAACCAATTGGTTTGAAGTTACAAATGGAATTTGTCTTTCTTTGAATCTATCCGATGATTTTACATAAAACTGATTTTGTTTATAATCTCTTCTGATACTTTTTTCATTGTTAATTTCAATATAATCTTTAAAGAAATTAGGAGCTACTTCAATATGATCACCTTTTGTTAACTCAATAATATTCCCGTAAATGGGGAAAAGACTTTTCTCTGGCATATAATAATACCCATAATCATCCCAGGCCCAGCCATCTCCATAAACCGGTTCATCAATATTCCTATCCAATAAATAAATATCTTTATCAGAATTTTTAAGAAAATCAAGAGTTTTATTATCTTCAAAACCATATAACAAAGACGGATCTGCTGTTCCTTTGATAATCAATGAATCTCCTTTTTCAACATATTCGAGTCCGGCTACTGAATCTTTAAATGTTTTGTAAGCCGAATAAAACGTAAAAAGCTTTGTGTTTGAAGCAGGTGTAAAATATTTTGCTCCGTTATAATTGACAATTTCCTTATATGTTTTTGTATTATAAACCACAAACCCTCTAAAATAATTATTTATTTCTGACTGTTTAGAAAGGTCTTTCTCAACCCTTTTTGCTGTGGAACAGGAAATCAAATTCAATAATAAAATTCCAATTATTAGTATTTTACTCTTCAAAATACTCATCTTTAAATCCAATTAAATATAATTTACTTTGTGCTCTTGTAACTGCTGTATATAACCAACGAAGATACGATAAATCTTGCCCATTTGGTAAGTAAGGTTGTTCAATAAAAACATTTTTCCATTGTCCTCCTTGTGATTTGTGACATGTCATTGCATATGAGAACTTTACCTGTAGTGAATTGAAGTATTTGTTCTCTTTAACTGCAAGCATTTTTTTATATTTAGAACCTTCATCTTCGTAATCTTTTATTATTTCCTGATACAATTTATTGCTTTCTTCATAGCTTAAAGAAGGAGATTCACTATGCAAAGTATCTAATAATAAAACTGTTTCAAATGGCACCTGATTTGGGTAATCGATCATCCTCAATTTAACCTCAGCAAAATTAAATCCATACAATTCTTTAAAACTAAAAATTTCAAGAATTTCACAAATATCACCATTTGCTATAAATCCAACATCCGTTGAATCTTTCAACCAGTAATAGTTATTTTTTACGACCATTACATAATCCCCCGAGGTAATCTCATTTTCAAGTCCTAATATATTTATTCTGATCTGTTGATTATATTGATTAGCTCTTTTATTCGACCTTACAATAAAAGCAGTACCCTCTACTCCATTATTATTGTATGAGTCAACTATAGCGTCTTGTATATCATAACCATCCGTTAAACGGACAATATCACGATAATCCAGATCAAATACAAAATCATCAAAAATATTTCTCATCAAATTCACACGTAATTGTGTTGCATTGTATAAAATACCCGATTCATTGTGTTGACGCATCACCTCATTTAACTCAATTTCTTTGATGTCTTTACTATAATTGACTGAAAGGATATGTTTATCTAATGCCGGACTCAATTCTAACTTTACGGGAGGTAATTGTGCAGTATCTCCAATCAACACCAGCTTACAATTTGTTCCTGAATATACAAATGAAATTAGATCATCTAAAAGAGAAGCATTTTCAAAAAGTCGGGCATCTGGCGATCTATCGGGGATCATTGATGCCTCATCAACAAAAAAAATAGTATTGGTATGCATATTTTGTTTTAAGACAAAACCAAGTCCGCCTCCTCCCATCTTTTTTGGAAAGTATATTTTTTTATGAATGGTAAAAGCCTCCTTTTTTGAATAATTACTAATTACTTTAGCTGCTCTTCCGGTTGGTGCCAACAACACTGATCTATGCCCTGATCTCCACAGGTTATTCACAAGGGTACTAATTATGGTGGTTTTACCCGTTCCTGCATACCCTTTCAATAAAAACAACTCCTGCCTATTCTTGCTTAATACAAAATGCGATATTTTATGTAACAATTCATCTTGTCTCAAAGTTGGAGAAAAAGGAAATTGTTGAATTAAATTAGAATAAAAAACCGCCGTTTCTTTAATCATTTATTTTTATTAAAAGTGACCTCTGCAAAACTATGAAGAATTATATTTAAATAGGTCATTGAATACTCATTCGAATGATAAATTTTTGCCAGAATAATTTTAAAAAAAAATATAGGATAAAAATTTTAGCATATAATATAAAATAATTACTTTTGAGAAATAAAAAATTTTGTAGATTTGCCTTTAACCTAATTTAAATACATTGAAAAAATGACTAATATTTTAATAATTGTTGTATCTATACTTGCTGTGGCTGGATTAGCTTACTTAATTGTAAATAAATTGCCAAGTAAATTAAAGCCTGTAATATCTTTAGTTTTATGGGTTGTTATTATTTTTCTGGGTTATCAAATATACCAAAGTATTATGATGCCTATTAAATTTAACAAAATTAAAAAGGAAAGATATGCTGATGTAATTGTAAATCTTAAAACAATTCGTGATGCAGAAATAGCTTATGCTGAGGTAAATAGAACATTTACAGCAAATTCTCAAGCATTGATTAGTTTTATTGATACGGCTAAATTTGCAATAACAGAAGTAAAAAATATTGTTGTAACCGAACAAAGAGGTAGAATTACGATTGATGTTGAAAAAAGAGTTGTTGATACGGTTGGTTTTGAACCGGTAATTGATAAATTTAAAGATCGAGATTATAAAAATATGATGAGTGTTCCTGGAACAGATGCAAAATTTGAATTAAAAACCGGTCAGGTTGAAAAAATTCAAGGAGTTAAAACTTCAGTTTTTGAAGTTAAAATAGCTAAAGAAGTTGTTTTACATGGAATGAATAAAGATTTGATCAGACAAGAAAATGAAACATTAGGAGGTATTAATATACCTGGTGCATATATTTCAGTTGGATCATTGGAAGAAGTTAATTCAAATGGAAACTGGCCTCCTTTTTATGATGGCATTAAAGAAAGTGCAGATAACGAATAATTCAGTAGATTTAAACGAATCTAAAGATAATCACTTATCCATCCAACTCAGTTTGGATGGATTTTCTTTTTGTATCATTGATAAAAACACCAATGAGGTTAACTTAATTAAACACATTCCTTTTGAAAAAAGCTCTTCAACACCCGAAAAACATCTTAAAAATGTAGAGCAAATCTACAAATCAGAAGATCTTTTAAATAAAAATTACAATAGTGTTAATATTTCTCATGTTAACGATCTTGCAACTTTAGTACCCAAACCTTTATTTGATCCAAATCACATCAATAGTTATATCAAATATTCATCAAAGACCTATCAAAACGATTATATAGTTTATGATGAAATTGAGAATCACGATATGTTCAATGTTTTTATTCCATTTGTTAATATCAATAACTTTTTATTAGAAAAATATGGCAGTTTTGAATACAAACATTTTTCTTCCATATTAGTTGAAAGTTTACTGAATACTTATAAATTTAGTGAACGACCTCATTTATTTGTTGATTTGCACAAACAACATTTTGAAATTGTAGCTATTGCCAACAATAAATTAGTATTATATAATTCTTTTAAATACAACACAAAAGAAGATTTTATATATTATATTTTATTTACTGCTGAACAATTGAATTTTAATCCAGAAAAATTTGAACTGGTTCTTTCCGGATCCATTGAAAAAGAAGATGCATTTTACAATATTGCGTATGAATATGTGAGAAACATCCGTCTTTTAGAGAATCGGTCAAAGTATTCTTTTAGCGATAAGTTCGGTGAAGAGATCAAACGTGAATTCTACACGCTACTAAATCAGTATTAATGCGTATCATTTCAGGAAAACATAAAAGTAGACGCATTAATGCTCCAAATAATTTACCGGTACGACCAACCACGGATATGGCTAAAGAAGCCTTATTCAATATCTTAAACAATCGTTATTACTTTGATCAAATAGCTGTTTTAGATATCTTTGCGGGTATAGGCAGTGTAGGATTTGAATTTGCTTCCAGAGGTACTGAACAAATAACTTGTATAGATCTAAATCAAGGTTGTGTCAGGTTTTTAGAAAAAATAGATCGTGAATTAGAACTTGGAATTCAGGTGATAAAAAGTGATGCCTATTCTTTTTTAGAAAGAACAAACTCAAAGTTTGATGTTATTTTTGCTGACCCACCCTATGACTTTTCACAAGAAAAATTTCAAAATATTGTTGATCTTGTTTTTGAGAAAGATCTTTTAAATAACGATGGACTTTTAATTATAGAACATTCAAAAAACACAGATCTATCAAAAAATTCTACTTTTGCATTTTCAAAAAAATACGGAAGTAATGTTTTTAGTTTTTTTGAAAAAGATTAATACTAAATTGCTATTAACACTGATCTCTTTCAGGTTTTCAACTTTGAAAGATCAATTTATAATTCTAATTCAACCAGTTTTTAAAATCCTTCACCTTTTCGCGGCTTACAATAATATCAAGCTCATTAAAATGCTCTAATTTCACCTGTAACCTACTGTTTGTATAGGAAATTATATCTTTGATATAATCCATGTTGACAATAAATTTACGGCTAACCCTAAAGTATTTTGTGGGATCAAGCTGCTCTTCAATTTGCTCTAAGGTTTCATCCAATACATAATTATTCCTTTTATCGGTATATAAAAAAGTAGCTTTATTTTCACTGTAAAAACATTCAATAGATTTTGTATTTACTATTTTTATATGCTGCCCTACTCTGATTGTAAATCTTTTTTTATAATTTTTATCTAAAGGATTTACCAGCAACTTTCTTATCTGTTCAATATCAAAATGCATATTGCTCTTCTTCATTGAATATTTACGATATTTTTCAATTGCATTGTTTAACTCTTCCCTATCAATAGGTTTTAACAAATAATCAATACTGTTTAACTTAAATGCTTTTAAAGCATATTCATCGTATGCCGTTGTAAAAATGATATTACTCTCAACAAGCACTTCTTTAAATATCTCAAAGGACAAACCATCAGACAATTGAATATCTAATAATATTAAATCTGGATGTTCATTCTGTAAAAACCATTGAATGGATTCTTCAACCGAATGCAACATGATTTGAACTTTTAAACCCATCTCATTCAACATTCGTTTTAAATGCCTTGCTGCCGGTTTTTCATCTTCTATTATTATTATTCTCATCTCACTAAATATATTTTATCCTAAGTAAAATTACATTTCTGTTTTTTATTCTCAAAACTCACTTCTGTCCTTATCCATGATTTCTTTGATCTTACGTTCTTCCCAATCTTTTGAAAAAATTATATTTTTGCCAAAAACCCGAGCCCAATGTGCTGCTAATCCAATTCCCCAAAAAAACCAAACTGAAAATGTACCCCAATGAAATTGATGCATATCAAAGGATTCTCCATTAAACAAACTACTTATGGAGCTGCCAAAAGTAAGAAACAAATTCACTGCCAAATACCAAAACAAATGCCAATAGAATCCTTGTATTTCTTTTACTCTCTTTTTTGCTCGTAAATAGCGTTTCTCTTCGTTATAATTATTTTCCATCTTATTAATTTTCATCTTTGTTCATAATTTCTCTTATTTTACGTTCTTCCCAATCAGAACCATAACCAAAAACCGTAAAAGCCTGGATCACTACACCTAATCCCCATCCAAACATGGGAAACCAAAACCATTTATACTCCCAGCTAGTCTGATAATTTACAAATATCAAAAATGGAATAACAACACAATATGCTATTATATTACCATAGAATCCTTTTAATTCATCTACACGTTTCTTTGCTCTAATGTATTTATTGCTATCGTTCAAATAATCTGTTTTCATAATATTTATTTTTTGTGTTAATAAAGGTAGCTTTACCTTAAATTTTTGATTTTTGTTTGTTATTTCAACGGTTTGATCTGTAATCAAACTATATCGTTGAATTATGTTCTTTAGTCCAACCTTGGTACTTTTTCCAAGCGATTCTTTTAAGTTGATATTATTTTCTATGGCTAAGAAACCATTCTCTTCATATATCTTGATATTCAATGGATTATCTGATGAAATTACATTGTGTTTTACAGCATTTTCCAATAATAATTGTAAAGATAAGGGAACAATTTTTAGATCCAAATCACTTACCGTTTCCGGAATACTAAACACTATTCCACCTTCAAAACGCATATTAAGCAATTCCATATAAGATTTCGCAAACTTTAGCTCATCCTCTAAAGGAATTAAATCTTTATCTTTTTGCTGCAATACATATCGATATACTTTTGATAATTTTGTGGTGAATTTTTCTGCCTGGATTGGGTCCTCCCCTATCAGAGCTGTCAGCACATTCAAACTATTGAATAAAAAATGAGGATCTAATTGATTTTTAAGAGATTCGAATTTTGCCGATTCTGTTTTGGCAACAATTTGAGATTCCTTTACTCTCTTTTGCTGGTATCTATTATAATAATAAACAATATGAAAAGTAACAACTACTGACATGGTTACCCACAATCCAAATTGATAGTTTCTATAACTTTCATTTGCAATGAATTCAGCTAAAGTTTTGTCATTCATTGTCATTTCAGACAGCATTCGCAAAACAAATAGGCCTAAAAGAGTTATTACAATGGAACCAACTATACCAATAACAATCCTTTTTATTCTTTCATTTTTTTCCCATTTTTGTTTTTCCAAATAGGAAAAATATGTAATATTTGAAAGCCCGATCACAAACGAATACAATTGGTAAAAACTGAAGTTGATTACGAAATCATTGAAACTATCGAACTGAAACTGACCATAAAGTGCATTTCCAATTACAAATATGATGACTCCAATGATAAAAACGATCATTATACTTTTAGCAGTAGTATTCATTTTTTTTGATCTGATTATTAAAATTTAATCTCAAATGTAAGGTCTTTATTTTTCAATTCAAATTTAGCATCACTAAATCTTGGTGGTCCATAATTCATAACATTATTAGTTGCACCATAATCTTCCAGTGGCATTCCATTTGTTTCAAAATCCATTTTATCATTATTATTTGCATCATGATAACATGTAATTGCATAAACCCCAGGCTTCAAATGATCAAAAATCACCTCAACTTTACCATTTTTAACTATTTTTCTTGCTCCATCCAGTGGCTTTTTGTTTGCAAAATTGTTTTCAGAATCATAAATAGCAAAATGAACCTTACCATTATCAGATCCAATCTTATTTATTTCAACACTTACTTTTAACTCACCACCTTCTACTGTGCCTGAGACATCAGCTTTGTTCGTTTGCGCATGTCCGATGATACTTACCAGGTAAACCACCAGTGTAATTAAAATTCTTACCATTTTTTAAATTTTTAAGGTTAATAATTGTTTTATGATTCAAAAGTCTTACTAATCCTTCTGTTTTTAAATAATACTTTACTGAATTGTCATTCTTCACGGATGAATTGATTTTTTTTTACAAAAATTTGTTTTACATGTTATGTTTTTCTAACTTTGTGTTAGAATTATATAACATGTAAATATTGTCAAATGAAAAAATTAATTATTGTTTTTATTTTGGTCGTTATCATTTTAGTTGGAATTTGGATTTTCTTAACACCAGAAACCATAACAAACTACAATTTTTTGGAATCAGCATTTGTTCTAGTATTAATTGTTGTAATAGGATCGTGGGGATTATTCAGACGCATTAAAAGTAAGAGAAACGGCGAACCAGCAGAAGATGAGTTATCAAAGCTAATTTTACAAAAATCTTCTTCCTTATCTTATTATATTTCCTTGTACCTATGGCTTTTGCTTAGCTACTTTAGCAATAGATTAAATCTTGAAACAGAACAACTAATTGGTTACGGTATCATTGGGATGGCATTCATATTTGTGGGGTCCTGGGCATACTACTATGCAAGAAGAATGAAATTGAATTAAAGAAAATATCAATGGACAATCGAATTAAAGAATTAAGAGCTACTCGTAATCTTACACAACTTGATCTTGCTAAAAAAGTAGATGTAAGAAGAGAAACCATTGTTTTTTTAGAAAAAGGAAAATATAACCCTTCTTTAAAATTAGCATATGACATATCTAAAATCTTTAACCTAAACATTGAAGAAGTTTTTATTTTCTAAACTGTAACAATCCTTCTATTATAACTACTAATAACTAAATCAGCTAACAAAGTGACCAAAGAACTGGAAAATAAATTTGCTGCAGAATTAGAAAGAAATCAAGGTATCATTCATAAAGTTTGTAGAACATATACAAATAATGATGCCGCACATAAAGATCTATTTCAAGAAATAACAATTCAGCTTTGGAAAGCCTACCCAAAATTTAGAGGAGATTCTAAATTTAGTACCTGGATGTATCGTGTTTCATTCAATACCGCAATTTCATTGTATAGAAAATCAAAAAGAAGTATTGAAACAACCCAGATCTATGATAATTTAAAAGAACTGGAGTATCAGGATTACGATGCATCAAAAGACAATCAATTAAAATTGTTATACAAAGCTATACACAGCTTGAATGATATTGAGAAGGCACTGGCTCTTTTATATTTAGAAGATAAAAGTTATAAAGAAATAGCAATTACTCTGGGGATTAGCGAAGTAAATGCAAGAGTAAAAATGAACCGGACAAAAACAAAATTGAAAAACATTTTAAATCCATAAATAATGGACCATTTAGAAAAGTTAAAAGGAGTTTGGCAAGATCAAGATGAATCTACCTTAAAATTCACAAAAAGTGATATTTTCGGTATGATACAAAAAAAATCATCTTCTGTTGTAAAATGGATCCTGATCGTTAGTATTATTGAATTTACACTACCTAATTTAATTATTTTATTTACTGATAATTCAGCTTCAAAAAAATTATACGACAATTATGATTTAAATGGGGTAATGACAATTTACACAGTAATATATGTTATTATTATTATCGGTTTTATTTACTATTTCTATAAAAATTACAAAAATATATGCGTTAATAGCAGTGTTAAAGGGATGTTACACAGCATTATACAAACAAGGAAAACTGTTAAATATTATATAAACACAAATATAACCTTAGCAGCAATAATTGGCCTTCATGTTTTTTATAAAGTTTTTAACTCTCCTCTGTTTATTGAGAAGTTACCAGAGAACACTAATATGATTGCAGTATGGGCTATAGCAATTACTATTTTTACATTTGTATTATTCTTATTTTGGGGTGTTTATAAAATTATATATGGTTTCTTTTTAAGAAAATTAAACAGAAATTACAAAGAGCTTCTTAAAAATGAGTAAAAGATAAGTTACAAATAGGAGATTATTAAATAATATCCAAATCTCCTTTACCTTCTCTTATGATCTGGATTTCATCCTGACTCAGATCTATCACAGTTGATGCCAGGTTATCACCATATCCCCCATCAATAACCAGATCAACAGTATTCTTCCACTTTTCATAAATTAATTCCGGATCAGTTGTATATTCAATTACATCATCCTCATCATAAATAGATGTTGAAACAATTGGATTACCTAATTCTTTTACAATTTCTCTTATTATATTATTATCAGGCACCCTTATCCCTACAGTCTTTCTCTTTTTAAAGGATTTAGGTAAGTTATTGTTTCCATTTAAAATAAATGTATAAGCACCTGGCAATGCTCTTTTTAATATTTTATAAGTGGGCGTATCAATTTGCTTTACATATGCTGATAAATTACTAAGATCGAAACAAATAAACGAAAAATTTGCTTTTGCCAGTTTCACTCCTTTTATTCTTGCAATTTTCTCAAGAGCTTTTGTATTTGTAATATCACAACCTAATCCATAAACCGTATCCGTTGGGTAAATAACCAAACCACCATTCTTTAATACTTTTACTGCCTTATCAATTTCTTTTGAATTGGGGTTTTTATTGTAAATTTTGATATACTGTGACATAAACCTCTTAAAAATTTGATTAAAGATAATGATAAAAAAAGAACTGTTTGCAATTAGCTAAACAGTTCTTTTTTTATGCACACAAGTGAAAAATATTATTATTCATCAACTACTAATCTGAAACCTTCACCATGTATGTTAATAATTTCTACTTTTTCATCAGGTTTTAAATATTTACGCAATTTTGCAATATAAACATCCATACTTCTGGATGTAAAATAATTATCGTCATGCCATATTTTTGTCAAAGCCAACTCTCTTGGCAGAAGATCGTTTTTATAAATTGCCAGAAGCTTCAATAATTTATTTTCTTTCGGAGATAATTTTGATGGTTCTCCACCTTCAAAAGATAACTGTCGTAATTTTGAATTCAAATGAAAACCTCCTATTTCAAATTCAAACTGATTATCTTCTGCAGAAGAATCAATTGCTTTACGCTGTAATATTGCCTTTAATTTTAAAAGCAATACTTCTGAATCAAATGGCTTATTTAAATAATCATCTGCCCCAACCTGATAACCCTTTAACACATCTTCTTTCATTGATTTAGCTGTTAGAAAGATCAAAGGTATTTCATTGTTTATTCCTCTTATATCTTTTGCTAAAGAAAATCCATCTTTCTTAGGCATCATGACGTCTAAAATACAAATGTCAAATTCATCATTCTTAAATGATATCAAACCCTCAAGTCCGTCTTTTGCATGTGTAACATCGTAGTCATTCAATGCTAAATAATCTTTTAATACAGTTCCAAAATTTGGATCATCTTCTACTAATAATATTTTTTTATTTGCCATAATAATTAATTTAAATTAGTGGTAATTTAACAATGAAAGTACTTCCTTTTCCTTTCTCACTCTCAACAAAAATACTACCATTGTGCTTTTCGATGATACTTTTTACGTAAGATAATCCAAGTCCGTGACCTTTTACATTATGTATATTTCCTGTTTGTTCTCTATAAAACTTATTAAATACTTTTCTTTGATTTTGCCTGTTCATTCCAATTCCCTGGTCAGTAAACTTAATAATAACATTATTTCCTGCATTTTCAGTGTAAATATCAATTTTTGGTTCGCCTTCACTATATTTAATTGCATTGTCTAATATATTAGTAAATACATTTAACAAATGGAACTGACTTCCCATAACTTCATCTAAACTTGCTTCAAAATGGTTTTTTACATAACCATTTCGATCAGCAATGATAAGATCTACATGTATGATTGCCTCTTCGATCAATTCATGCACATCAACTACATCCATTCTAAGATCAAGCTGATTCTTTTCTAATTTTGAAATTTGCAAAACATTCTCAACCTGTGCATGCATTCGTTTATTCTCATGCTTGATCATATTGGCATATCGAATAACTTTTTCTTTATCATTAATAATTTTCGGATTTTTAATTGAGTCAACTGCCAAATTTATGGTGGCAATTGGTGTTTTAAACTCATGTGTCATATTATTGATAAAATCTGTTTTGATCTCAGATAATTTTTTTTGTTCTATTATTTGATATAAGGCACTACCAAAAGCAACGATTAATATCAAAACAAACAGAGCCGAAACCATCAATATTTTTGATATTGTAGCTAAAATATAGCTCTTTTTCTTCGGAAAACTTACATACAGGTCATAATCACTATTACCATCTTTATTTAAAAATAAAGGAACTTTATATGTATAACCTCTTTTTTCTTTAAACCTCCGTGACTTTACTTTTGTTATTAAATCACCATCATAAACACCATATTCAAACGGAGTTGTAATTTTTCGTGCCCTTAATTCATTATCTAAATTTAATCTGATTTCATTATTACTTACTCTATCATAGATTGGTGTTCTCGATATTACATTTTTAAAATAATTATCAAATACCAATTTGTCATACTTATCTAATCTTCCAATCTTCACCATTCTGTCTTTTGGCGACAAATCTGTAAAATCTTTAGAGTCAAATTCAATTTTTTCTATTTGAGTTTCTTCCTTACTTAAAAGTGTTTTAAAGCTTAAAGTATCAACATCAAAAGGTGAAATCTGAGATTTATAACTATTTTCTAAAATACTTTGACGAAATGTGAATATTTCATTCTTTATAGTATCAACCTGCTTAAAAAAGAACTCCTTCACATTTGCTTTATTTGATTTTTGCAAACTGTCAAGCATCGGAGATAATTTAACAACATTATCTCTCAATTCTCTTTTTCTAATGTTTTCAGAAACTTCAGATAGTGCAAATCTTACATTTGTTGAAAACTGTTCTTCACGCATTTCAATTGACGATCTAATCCAAAAAATCTGTATCGCAATGATGCCCATCAAGGCTACTCCCATTAAAACAACTAATAATACAAAAATCCGTTTATTCATCACAACAAATTTAGAATATCTTTAGGTTATTTGCATTATTTTAACAAATGTTAACGAACATTTCGATTAATTTAACAAATATTTAAGATATGCGAAGTGTTTAGCTACTTAGTAAAAATTTATGAATTTTATTCACTTCCTTTTTGCTATCCTCCAAAATCAAATTATTTATAACAAAAAAAGAGTTTTTTATTTTATAATCATCGTCTAGTTGATTATTCATTCTTTCTAATACTTTTTCTTTTGAAATATGGTCTCTCTTCCTAACCCTATCTATTTTTACATCGACCGGAGCAGTAACAGTAATGATATAGTTAAATCTATCTTGTGCTCCACTTTCAAAAATAATTGCATTTTCCTGAATTACATATTTTGAATTTTGATCTTCTACCCAGTTTTTAAAATGCTTTTCTACTTCAGGGTGAACAATTGAATTGATCTTGTTTAATTTATCTTTATCATTAAAAACAATACCTGCTATAAATTCCCGATTCAATTCCCCGTTCTTATATGTCTCTTTACCAAATAAATCGATTAACTTCTTTTGTATTTTATCATTCGAATTCATTAATTTTTTTGCCTCATCATCAGCAAAATATAATGGAACTCCCAATTCTTCAAACATTTTTGCAATGGTTGTTTTTCCACTACCAATACCACCTGTTAAACCAACTGTTTTCATCAATTATTTTTTAATTAGATAATCAATTTTATTGGGTATTACTTTCACATCAAATAACACATCTGGTTTTTCAACAATTTTAGGAATCAAATACTCCAAATTATTATCCTCCGAATGCTTATAATCACATTGAATTTTAAAGCTATTCTCTGATATATTGTTATAATCATTCAGTGCTACCTGAAAAACAACCTTCACCTCTTTAGGATAAGTACTTATTAAATATTTTTTAGGCAAATTTATTATCCGGTAAGGAAGAATAAATGTTCCTTGCGTTATTTTTTCAACTTTTCCTTTTACAGTTATTTCTTCCGTTGATAATGAAATAGACTTGGATGGATTAATTAATTTTATCTTTCTTTCAAATGGCTCAAAGACATCCTTCATTTCCAATATTTCTGTATGAACCTCATCAATCGAGTCAATCGCTTTTTTCGGGCCGGAAATTGTGATATTTGAAGGTGTAAATACTTTTTCCTTTGTTAAATTAAAACCAGGTTTAAATTCAAGATTTACATGAGAAATTACTTTTACTTTTTTTGATTTTTTAACTCCAAGATCAAAAAATAATGTATCGGGTTTCACTTTTAATACCGTGGTCTCAGCAGATAACTGGGCTTGTAAAAAATTAATTTTTGATTTGGTCAAACTAAAATAAAGATCAGATTTTTTTTTATGCTCAATATCATTCAAACTATAATTTAAAGTTCTTGTTTTTAATCCATAACTCAAAAGCTTAAATCCAATAGTCTTCACTGTCAAATTAATTTTTTGATCAGGAATATTTTGTAGAAGTTTATTTTGTGGAATATCGGTATAAGCCAGATTAATCTCTACATCTGAAATGTAATTCTTAGAAAGTTTGATCAGCATCCAAAAAATCAGTGATAGCAATAAAAATAATAAAAAAACTCTTAAGCGTTTTTTATTCACTACTGAATCAGTACTATTTTTATCTTTTTTATGAATCATCTAATTTTTTAATAAAAGTAAAAAAAAGAGCTCTTAATAAAAAGAACTCTTTGCTAAAAGATTTAATCTTTAAAGAAATTTTAAAATAAAAGTATTACTTCTTTTTCACTTCCTTTGGCAGATATTTTTTACTTAATTCCATAGAGATCGCTGATCTTTCAAATTTGATCTTACCTGCACTGGTTTCAATAACACAAGTATTATCACTATCGATCAGGTCAACTATTTTACCGTGAATACCGCTGGTCATCACAACTCTAGATCCTTTTTTTATGGTTGTCTGGAATTTTTTCTCTTTCTTTTGTTTTTGCATTTGTGGTCTGATCATAAAAAAATACAGAACCAAAAACATTAATGGGATTAAAATCATATTCCCAATATTACTACCTTCTTGTAAAAAAATCATTTGATACATATTAATTCTAGCTTTTTAATTTAACTCTTTTTTTTAGGGATAACCATTGCCTTAATTCTAACAATTTCTTTTCCATTATCGGTATTGGTTACCAGTGTGATTTGTTTATTTTGTAAATTTGGTTTTCTTTTTGAATTGAATTTAACTTTGATTTCACCCGATTTACCTGGCATAATTGGTTCTTTAGGCCACTCCGGAATGGTACATCCGCAACTGGCTTTTGCTGAAGTTATAATTAATTCTGACTTGCCACTGTTTGTAAATTTAAAAACGGTTTCAACAATATCTCCTTCGTTGATCGTTCCAAAATCATGTTCTGTTTTGTCGAATTTGATTTTTGCCCCACCCTGTCTTATCTTACTGTCGCGTTCTTTGGCCAACTCTAAGTTTTCTTTTTTAATTTTGTTCGCTGCATTATCATTACAGGCAAACATTAATAAACTTAAAACTAAAACTGTAAATATTTTTTTCATTTTTTCCTCTTTTTTATCATGCAAAAATATACTTTTTTACAACAATCCTCTACCAATTTTATTCAATCGTTCTGATTTTTTATAATCTTTTAAAATTTTATCTAAAACTCCGTTGATAAAATAACTGCTTTTTGCAGTAGAATAATCTTTTGCAATTTCAATATACTCATTAATAGTTACTTTCGTTGGAATCGATGGGAAATACAAAAATTCGGTTATTGCCATTTTTATCAAGATCAAATCAATTTCGGCAATTCTATCTGTATCCCAATTTGGTGTTTTATCGTCAATATCATCTGTATATTCTGCCTGATGAAGAATTGTTTTTCTAAACAGATCAATCAAAAATTCTTGATCGTCTTCTTTTATTTCTAAACCTTTTAGCTCAAGGGTTTTACTACTTTTTAGCTGTTTGATCGACTTTAAAATCAAAGTGTTTACTAACGGATAATCATCCACCCAACCTAAATTAATGCTTTCATAATAATCATATAATTTTTCATTAGGAGCAATTATTGACTTAAACAGGCTCACTATAAATGATTTATCCTCATTAAATGAATACTCCCTTGTACTTAAATAGTTTTTATAATCATCACTTTCCTGAATCGCATCCCAAATAACCCTCACATATTCCCTGTCATTTTTCCAATTTTTCAAATTATACTTTATTGCATAATCTTTAATGCTTTCACTATTCTCAATAGCAGCAATAACTGAATTATTTACAAATTTTAAATTTGGGTCTTTATCGTCGCTGGTAGCCAGGAAATTTTTCTTTTTAATTTCAAGATGTTCTAAAGCAAGGTTCTTCACCTCAACTAATAACAAGAGTTGCAAAACATATAAATCAGTAGCCTTTTGAATACTGAATTTTAAATATTTCTCTTCTTTTACCAAATTATCACTTTTTGACTGTAATACTGCATATACAGACTGCATGACTTTTATTCGAATATGTCTTCTATTCACCATAATTAAAAAGATCGTAGGTTGTCAAATTTATTTCTGTTTTAAACAAAGCGCAAAATTACAGTATTTTTTTAAAATCCACTTTATTAAATCTAAATTTATCGTTAAATCATCATATTCAAAAAGGAATAATTTTGAGTTTTATAATTGTGTATCTTCGCCAACACAACAATTAAATGATGTATGAAAGAATTAAAATACATAAATAAATTTTTCTATAAATATAAATTTCGTTTAATTGTTGGAATATTAATTACAATTGTTGCCAAAATTTTTGCCCTTCAAATTCCACAACTCATTCGTGAATCATTAAATGTTGTGGAGGACTATAATAATAACATCATCACCGATATAAGTATTGTCAAATCACAATTAATTGTAAATATTTTATACATTATTGGAGCTGCATTAATTGCCGGATTATTTACTTTTTTGATGAGACAAACCTTGATCGTAATGTCAAGATTGATTGAATTTGATCTTAAAAACGAGATCTTCCTTCAATATGAAAACCTGTCCTTAAATTTTTATAAAAAGAACAGGACAGGTGATTTAATGAACAGAATAAGTGAAGATGTAGGTAAAGTAAGAATGTATTTTGGTCCTGCGATAATGTATACCATGAACATGCTGGTATTGTTTATTGTTGCGATTACAAAAATGATCAATATTGATGCAAAACTCACCATGTATACTTTGCTCCCACTTCCAATACTATCAGTGGCAATTTATTTGTTAAGTAGGACTATTAATAAAAGGAGTTCTATCGTTCAACTTTACCTTTCGAAACTAACGACATTTTCTCAGGAAATATTTTCAGGAATTAATATTATAAAAGCCTATAGCATAGAAGAACAGACAAATAATAATTTTGATTCTTTGTCGATTAAAAGTAAAGAAAAAAATATTTCATTATATAAAGCTCAGGCACTCTTTTTCCCATTGATGATCTTACTTATCGGAATTAGCAATATTCTTGTAATATATTTTGGTGGAATGCAATATATCAATGGTGAAATCAAAAACATTGGTATTATAGCTGAATTTATTATATACATTAACATGCTCACATGGCCTGTTGCTGTAGTTGGCTGGGTTACTTCTATAGTGCAACAGGCAGAAGTTTCGCAAGGCAGAATAAATGAATTTTTAAAAGAAGAACCAAGTATCCAAAATCAACAAAAGAAAGAATCTTTAATTAATGGTGACATCAAATTCAACAATGTGACCTTTACTTATGAAGATACAAATATTACCGCATTAAAAAATGTATCGTTTCATATTGATAAAGGAGAAACGCTGGCTATTCTTGGTAAAACAGGTTCAGGGAAATCAACTATTGCCGGATTAATAGCCAGACTGAATGATGTGGATGAAGGAGCAGTTTTAATTGATAATAAACCAATCCAATCCTTAAATTTGAGATCTTTAAGAAGTAGTATCGGATTTGTCCCTCAGGATGCCTTTCTATTTTCTGATACGATCAAAAACAATATATTAATTGGTGATGAAAATGCAAGTGACAAAAAAATTATACAGGTTGCAAAAACAGCATACATTCATCATAATATTGAAAAATTCAATCTTAAATATGAAACTCTGGTAGGTGAAAGAGGTGTAACTTTATCAGGCGGACAAAAACAAAGAGTATCCATTTCCCGTGCTTTGATCTCTGATCCTGAAATATTAATATTTGATGATTGCTTATCTGCAGTTGATACACATACAGAAGAAATCATTTTAAATAACCTGAAAGAGGCTAGCAAAGATAAAACAACTATTATCATAAGTCACCGAACTTCATCTGTAAAGAATGCTGATAAAATAATTGTTTTAGATAAAGGAATAATAGTACAATCAGGCACACACGATGAGCTTATTTCTATGGTAGGATATTACAAAGATATTTATAACCAGCAACTTGAAGAAAAGTTAATAAGTAATGAATAAAATAAATAAAATCAAATCAAAAAATTGTTGCACACCTCATATAATTTTATAGATTTGTCAGTAAATTATTCAAAATAAAAAAATTAATAATATGAATGAAAAAGGGTTTATTGAACAGGATGAAATATTTTCTCAAGTTTTAAGAGCGGGAAGAAGAACCTATTTTTTTGATGTAAGAGAAACTAAGGCTGGTGATTATTACCTTACAATTACTGAGAGTAAAAAATTTACACATGAAGATGGATCATTTCATTATAAAAAACACAAAATTTACTTGTATAAAGAAGATTTTACTGAGTTTACTGAAAGTCTAAACAGAGCAACCGAATTTATTGTTAATGAAAAAGGTGATGAGGTGATAAGTGAACGCCACCAAAAAGATTATCATAAACAAACAGAAGAAACTAATGGAGTTGATGTTGAAAATAAGACAACAGAAAGCTTTACCGATATTAGTTTTGAAGATATCTAATAATACCATCATCCGTTGATTACTCAACGGATGTGTTTTTTATACCAATATATTCTTACTTTCTACCTCCTTTAGGTTAGAAAATAATCCATCATTCAGTAAATTCAAAACAGGTATTTTATCGGTTGTCTTTACTAAAAATGACAGGTTATAATTACTACCGCCATAAGAGATCATTCTTATAGGAATTTCATCAATACAATTAAAAATAGCGGAAGTAACCCCCTTTTTATTTTGAGCCAAATCTCCTGCAATACATATAATACTCAGATCAGACTCTACTTCAATATTTCCAAAACTTTGTAATTCAGCTATTATTTCATTCAACTTTGCTGTATTGTCTATTGTCAAAGAAACTGCGACTTCTGATGTTGTGATCATGTCAATAGCCGTTTTATTCTTCTCAAAAACTTCAAATACTTTCATCAAAAATCCATAAGCCATTAACATTCTGTATGATTTAATTTTTATGGCAGTAATTTGATCTTTTGCCGCAATAGCTCTTATTTTCATCACTTTAGCCTTGTCATGGATCAATGTGCCCGGAGACTCCGGACTAAAAGTGTTTTTAACCAAAACGGGGATATTTTTTTCCTTTGCAGGAATAATACTTTGTGGATGTAATATCTTTGCTCCAAAATAGGCAAGCTCTGCAGCCTCATCAAAAGAAATTTCATCAATCGAAAATGTTTTATCAACATATCTTGGGTCATTATTATGCATCCCGTCAATATCTGTCCAAATTTGAATTTGATCAACCTCAAGTGCCGCACCAATCAAAGAAGCAGTATAATCACTTCCTCCTCTTTTCAGATTATCAATTTCGCAGTCATTATTTTCACAAATAAATCCTTGCGTTATAAATGTATCATCATTTTGATGACTATTTATCACAGAAGACAACTTTTCATTTAAATAATCCATTCTAGGCTCTCCAAACTGATCAATTCGCATAAAATCCAAAGCAGGAATAAGTGTTGAATTTTCTTGATTCTCCACCATAAGTTGTTGAAACAAATAAGTAGAAACCAATTCTCCCTGAACCAGAATCTCCTTCTCCACCCTATCTGAATACTTTTTATCTAAATACGAAATCAATTTCTCATTAAAAAGAAACATTTCTTTAATTCCCTCATCAAATTTACCACCTGAACCAAATAGCTCATATACAGTTTGTTGATATTTTTTATTTAATTCTTCTATTTCTTTCTTTGCTTCTTCAGCTTTGTTTAATTCAATAAGGTTAATAATTTTTTGTAAGCTATTCGTTACACCTGACATTGCAGATAGCACAACTATTTTTCTTCCACGTGTATTACTCACAATATCAGCTACTTTTCTAATGTTTTCAACAGATCCAACTGATGTTCCTCCAAATTTTAATACAATCATTCTATCATGTTTTGTGCAAATATTTATATTAATTAATATTTATTAAAATTAATTACAATATATTTACATTTTATAACATAATGTTTAATATTTAACAATGAAAACAATACAAGAAACCGTTGAAACCATCATAAACAGGACTCCATTTATTGAAGAGGCGATGCAGGATAAATTAATTAATGTTTCATCACTTGCAAGAGTAATTCAACCTGAAGTAGAAAAAATATTGGGTAAAAAGGTGAAAGCCGGGGCTATCATGATGTCTATCAATCGAATTTCTCCTATCAATATATTAAGGATCAGAAAAAATATTAAATCCTTTTCATTGAAATTAGGCGATTTTATTGTTCGTTCTGATCTATTGGATTATACTTTTAAAAATACCAGCACACTACACAGTCAGATATCTGTTTTGTTTTCAAAAACCGGTAATAACCGAGAATCATTTTTTACTGTTTCTCAAGGAATTTTTGAAACCAATATTGTAATCAGCAAAAACTTAAAACCAGAAATTGAAAGGCTTTTTTCAAAAGAAAAAATTGTCAACTCAATTGAAAAATTAGCCTCCATAACCATTAAACTCCCAAAAATAAATGTAGATCAATCAGGAATTTATTATTTTATTTTAAAGCAATTGGCATGGGCAAATATTCCTTTACAGGAAATTATTTCAACAACAAATGAAATTACTTTGGTTGTAAAAGAAGAAGATATTAATAAAACATTCTCAATATTAATTGAATTAAAGAAAGCCTAAGGTTAAAGCAATAGCTTTTCATGATTTTCTTCAAAGAACCTGAAATACATATATAATTCATAATTTAAATCTAAACCATAATGTAGTCGTGGTTTAATTTTATAATCAATTTGTTGCTTATATAAATTTGCATCATATTTTGAATTACCAACTCTGGTATTCCATTCGGTCACATATTGAAGATTTTCTATTTCCAGACTGCTTTGAAGAAACTTGTGTTTTGGAGGTTGCTTTGCCAACCAATCATAAAACCGACCGCCTCTAAAAGCTATATCGATGTGTTTATTGTCTGTTATCTGAATAATATCAGATTTAGCAGTACTTACCGAAACTTTCTCAGCATTTATATCTTGTGCTGAAACAGAGAAACTTCCACATGCAACAAAAAATAAAATGGCTAATAAAAACTGGAACTTTATTTTCATAAGTAAATAAATTATCTACCTAAAACGAATGAAAATAACATTTATTTCAAATCACTTATATGAAACTGTTGCAGGTGATGTTTGAGCTAAGCCATAACTAATACTTACCATAACTTTTGCTTATATTTTTGTTGAAAAAATTGAAAGTACATATACAGTTTATAATTCACTTCTTTACCATAGTCTATATGTGGACTATAATCAATTGGCAATTCATATAAATGAGGATCATATTGGTGTGGCAGGTTAACTCTTATATTCCACTCAGTTACGTAAATATTATTCTTAATTTGTAAAGAACTATTTGAATAATACCATATTGGCTTTTGGGTTACCAGCCATGAATCAAAACCAATATCAATTATAATAATCTCATATTCAAGTTCTTCGTTAACAATTCTAATCGTATCGGCTACCTTTTCAGACGGATCGATCTCCTCTTTATTGGTGGTTGTTTTTGGAGTATTACAACTATAAATAAAAAAAACTAACCCAAAAAATATCAAAATATATTTCATACCAGTTAATATTAAAACACTTAAATATTTTCACTATATTTTATCAGAAAAATTAGCTCAATTATAATGCCATTTTTTCACTATGAATGGATCTAATTGCTTCATTTAAGAATTCTATTCCGGTTGAAGCGATAAATGTTTCCATCGTTTCCTTTGACTGGATTGCTATATCTGCAGATTTCCCATGTAAATATACTCCTAAAATACTTGCATGGATGGATGAATAATTTTGAGCAATTAATCCTGTAATTATTCCTGTTAAAACATCACCACTACCAGCGGTTGCTAAAGCCGGGTTACCGGTTGTATTAAAAAAGATCTTTTCCTGATACGCTATTACTGAATAAGCTCCTTTTAGAATTACAACACATTTAATTCTTGCTGAAAAATCCATAAGAAACTCTAATTTTTCATAATCATTTTTCCATTTTCCAACCAACCTTTCAAATTCTTTTGGATGTGGTGTTAAAACCGAATTTTCAGGTATCAAAGTCCATAATTCTTTATGCAAAGCCAAGATATTTAAAGCATCTGCATCTATTACCAACGGAAGTTTATTATTCTTTAAAAACTTTGCAAAGCCATCTTTAGTTTTGTTGTGAGTACCTAGCCCTATTCCAATACCAATGACTGTAGAAATTGTTTTATAATTAAAATACTGAAGGTAATTCTCATCATCAACCTCCACCATAACTTCCGGATTGGAACTTTGAAGGACTTGATAACCACATTTAGGAATATAGGCCGTTACTAAACCACTTCCAATTTTTAAAGCAGATCTTGACGCCAAAACAACCGCGCCTATTTTACCATAACTACCACCAATAATCAAACTATGCCCAAAAGTTCCTTTATGTGTAAACTTTTCCCTTGGTTTATAAATTGATTCAATTTTACGATTGTCAATCGTTTCAAAATTAGTATTCAATCCATTGATAAAATGTTGGTCTAAGCCAATATCAATAACTTCCCAATTCTTACAAAAATCTTTGTTCTCGGGTAAAAAAAATGCCAGTTTTGGGTTCTGAAATGTAAGAACATGGTCAGATTTTATTACAGATTCTTTGTCAGTTACAGAGGTTTCAGCATATAGTCCTGAAGGAAAATCAACTGAAATCACAAAACAATTACAATTATTTATATGTTGAATAATTTCTTTTACAAATCCTTGAGGAGCTCTTTTAATTCCAATTCCAAATATAGCATCGATAACAATTTCATCCTTGTTTATTATTGGAAAAGCCGAATTCCCATTTATTTCTATTGGATTGGCTCCTAATTGTATCAGCCTTTTATAATTTACTTGAAAATCAGGACTTCTTTTATTACTGAAATTAACAATGTATGTTGAAACTGTGTATTGATCTTCGATCAATTTCCTGGCAATGACAAGACCATCTCCCCCATTATTACCAATTCCACAAAAAATATAAATTGCCTTTTTTTTACTACCTACTATTTTTTTTATTATTTTAAAACATTGGTTTGCTGCATGTTCCATTAAATCAACAGAAGTTATTGATTTATTTTGAATAGTTGCATTATCTGATTGATAAATTTGATCTGTAGAAAGAATTTTCATGATTACACTGAATTGTTTCCTATAAAATTACGGAAAAAACATGAAAATAAAAAGCCTGTAAAAAAACAGGCTCTCAATTTTATATATTTTATGGTTAAATGAATTTAACCATTATATTCACCCATTTTAGAGTATTTATCCATTCTTTGTCTTATCAGTTTTTTGACAGGTAGATCAGCAAGCTCTTTATATGTTTTTACAATAGCAAGTTCAACTGATTTATAAGTTTTTTCTCGATCAGTGTGAGCACCTCCAAGTGGTTCTTTGATAATACCATCTATTAATTTAAGTCTTTTCATATCTGCTGAAGTCAGTTTCAAGGCTTCTGCTGCCTCTTCTTTATGCTCCCAGCTTCGCCATAAAATGGAAGAACAAGACTCGGGTGATATAACAGTATACCATGTATTTTCTAACATAAAAACCTTGTCTCCTACTCCAATACCAACTGCTCCACCTGAAGCTCCTTCACCAATGATGATTGAAATAATAGGAGTCTTCAATCTTGACATTTCCAAAATATTACGGGCAATTGCTTCTCCCTGACCTCTTTCCTCAGCCTCCAAACCAGGATAAGCACCAGGAGTATCAATCAAAGTTACTACCGGAATACCAAATTTTTCAGCCATTTTCATTAATCGCAAAGCCTTGCGATATCCTTCCGGATTTGACATCCCGAAATTTCTGTATTGTCGCATTTTTGTATTGTATCCTTTTTGCTGACCAATAAACATAAACGACTGGTCTCCAATTTTTCCTAAACCACCCACCATCGCTTTATCATCTTTTACGGTACGATCTCCATGAAGTTCCATAAAGGTTCCTTTGGTAAGTGCATTAATAAAATCTAATGTATATGGTCGGGACGGATGACGGGAAAGCTGTACTCTTTGCCAAGCAGTTAAATTTTTAAATACATCTTTTCTTGTTGCATCTAATTTTTTTTGTATTTGATCGCAGGTTTCAGTAACATCTACATCACTTTCCTTACCAATCAAAACACATTTATCCAGTTGATCTTCTAAATCTTTTATCGGCAATTCAAAATCTAAATATTCCATTGTTATTGAGCTATATTATTGTTCCAATATTTTAAATATTGGATTTAATTCATTTTAAGTTTACAAATATATAAACTTATCCCAATTATGATTGATTTCTTTAAACCTTCATTTAATAATTTTACTTTTTAAAACGGAATTGATCACTACGCTGCAAAAAACAATAAAAGCACCAATATAAAATTGTGTACTCATTTTTTCTTTGTCGCCAAAAATAATTAAAGCCAATATAATTCCATAGACCGGTTCCAAATTATTGGTTAACAGCAGAGTAAATGAACCCATTTTTTTTAAAAGATCAGTAGCAATAACGAAAGGATAAGCAGTAGCAACCGTTGATAGAATTATTAAAAATAATATTTCGTAATTGGTCATCTTTATTGCTATTTGAGAAAATGTATTGCTTATTAACATCATAACAGTTAAAAACAAAAAAGCCGATAACAATTCATAAAATGATATATGGATCGCTTTATGCTTACGGGTTAACCTATTATTATAAATTGAAAATACGGCAAGTAATATAGATGATGCCAATGCAGATAAAATTCCTTTTACATAGAGCTGTTCAACTTTAAATATGACAATAAATCCAATTATTGCAATACTTGCCAGTAATAATTCATAGAGTTTTATTTTCTTATCAGAAAATAATGGTTCAAGAAACACAACAAATATTGCACTTGATGACATAGTAACCAACGTGATGGAAATAGTTGAAACTTTAATGGCATAAAAGAAAGTAGCCCAATGTAAAGCAATCAAAACACCTCCAACAAAAAACCTAACAAAAGTAAGTTTATCAATTTTTAGATCAATTTTTCGAAACTTTGCAAATACAAAAATTGTTAATGAAGCAATTCCTACTCTAAACCAAACCAGTGGAATTGCATTTAAAGGAATTAAAGCAACTAAAATTGCTGTAAACCCCCATATTAATACTATAAAATGAAGTTGTAATTGATCTTTTATATTATTTCTTTGCATTTAAATATAGAAACAAGGCAAGGATACCAAAAATGAAATTAGGCATCCATACCATTACAAACGGATTTGATTCTGCAGTTGACCCCAATACTTCTGACACCTTCATAAAAAATACATATAAAAACATCAAACTTATCCCAACGGCTAAATTAACACCTATACCGCCTCTTCTCTTTTTTGAAGCAAGTGTTACTGCAATAATTGTTAGAATGAATGAAGATATTGGCAAACTTGTGCGTTTATAATACTCAACCTTATAGTTATTCAGATTCTTTACACCACGATCTTCCGAAATTTTTATATGTTCCCTTAAATCCATTGATGACATCTCTCTTGCCAGATAATCTACATATAAAAGATCTTTTGGCTGAAAGCTAAATGCCGTATCCAAATAACTACCTGCATATATACTATCATTTACCTTAGATATATACCTTTTTTTATAGTTATTTATTCTAAAAACACTATCCTTTGGTTTCCATTTGATAGTTCTGCCAATAATTTTATACTTTAATTCGTTTCCCTCGAAATGCTCGTAGGAAAAATTATATCCCATATTCGATTTGAAATTGAAATTTCCAAAGTAAACATAGTCATTATCACTTAATTGCAGGTTTACTTTACTAACCGAATTTTTTGTCTTTTTTTTATAAGCAGATCGCAAATGTATCTCTTGAAAATTTTCAAATGTTTTATTTGTTTTTGGTACGATAAAATGATTTGCAACAAGTGAAACAACGGCAATTATAGTTGCACCAATAAAATAGGGACGTAATAACCTTGTAAAAGAAATTCCAGAACTGTGAATAGCAATTATTTCAGTATTACTTGATAATTTTGAAGTAAACATTATTACCGAAATAAATAAGGCCAATGGCATAAACGTATTGCCATAGTTTACAATAAAACTAACGTAATATTCACCTATGATTTCGTTTAATGTAAGATCTTCAGCCTTTAAAAACTTACCAACTTTTTCTGAAACATCTATTGCAATCGCAATAGGAATCAAAATCAGTAAAGTAAAAAAGAATGATACAAAATACTTTTTTAATATGTATTTATCAAGAATTTTCATCCAGGCTTATTTCCTTCTTAAACAAAAGGATTTTCTAAAATATTAGTTATTGTTACAGGCGTTTGTCCATTTGTTTTACCATCTTATTTTTCCAAACAGTAAAATCTCCCGCTAATATATGCTTTCTAGCTTCACGAACCAACCACAAATAGAATCCAAGATTATGAATAGTTGCTATTTGCTTTCCTAAATATTCTTTTGCTGCAAATAAATGCCTTAAATAAGCTTTTGAATAATAGGTGTCAACCTCTGTTATTGCCATTTCATCAATTGGAGAAAAATCATTTTCCCATTTTTTATTCTTTATATTAATGGTTCCATGAGCTGTAAACAGCATGCCGTTACGAGCATTTCTGGTTGGCATTACACAATCAAACATATCAACACCTAATGCTATATTTTCTAAAATATTTATCGGTGTTCCAACACCCATCAGGTATCGGGGTTTATCATATGGCAAAATATCACAAACTATCTCAGTCATTTCATACATTTCCTCTGCCGGTTCTCCAACAGATAAACCACCAATAGCATTACCTTCAGCTCCTGCATTGGCTATGTATTCAGCCGATTGCTTTCGCAGATCTTTATATGTACTTCCCTGAACAATAGGAAAAAATGCTTGTTTGAAACTGTACTTTTCAGGATTTTCATCCAGCCAATTTACACATCTGTCTAACCAGCGATGTGTCATATGCATGGAATTCTTTGCATAATTATAATCACATGGATATGGCGTACACTCATCAAATGCCATGATAATATCAGCTCCTATACTTCGCTGAATTTCCATGGAAAATTCGGGTGAAAAGAAATGTGTTGAACCGTCAATATGTGATTTAAACTTTACTCCTTCTTCTTTGATTTTTCTATTATCCGATAAGGAATAAACCTGATAACCACCAGAATCCGTCAAAATTGGCCGATCCCAGTTCATAAATTTATGCAATCCTCCGGCTTGTTCTAATATAGGTGTTTTAGGACGAAGATAAAGATGATAGGTGTTTCCTAAAATAATATCAGCATTGATATCTTTTTTTAGTTCTGTTTGATGAACTCCCTTTACAGATGCAACGGTTCCAACAGGCATAAAAATTGGAGTTTCTATTTTACCGTGATCGGTAGTAATTACTCCTGCCCTTGCCTTTGAGTTTTGGTCTTTACCTTTTATTTCGAAATTCATTTATTCTCTTTTACCTACTTAAAATGAGATTCCCTCCCAATAATTATCGGAATTCATGGGAATGACAATTTTACACATTAAACCTGAAATTCATCATATCACCATCCTGCACAATGTATTCTTTTCCCTCTACAGCGAGTTTTCCTGCCTCCCGAACTTTTGCCTCACTACCATAATGAACAAATTCATCATATTTTATCACTTCAGCACGAATAAAGCCTTTTTCAAAATCTGTATGAATGACTCCTGCAGCTTTTGGTGCAGAATCTCCTATATGAATTGTCCAGGCCCTAACTTCCTTCTCTCCTGCAGTAAAATATGTCTGTAGATTTAAAAGTTCATAAGCAGCACGAATAAGTTTTGAAACACCTGGCTCGGTCAATCCAAGGTCTTCTAAAAACATTTGTCTTTCTTCATATTCTTCCAGTTCCATTATATCTGCTTCAGTGGCAACGGCCAAAACCAATACCAATGCATTCTCATTTTTAACAGATTCTTTCAAAGCTTCCACATAAGCATTTCCACTAACCGCAGATGCCTCATCCACATTACAAACATATAAAACAGGCTTATCTGTTAAAAACTGCAAAGGTTTTACAAACTCTTCTCTTTCTTTATCAGTTAACTCAATTGCTCTAACAGAATTTGCATTTTCTAAACCTGTTTTGACTTTTGTGAGCACATCCAATTCCTTAAGCGCCTGTTTATCACCTGTTCGAGATGCTTTTTTTACTTTATCCAATTTTTTATCAACTGTTTCCAGATCTTTCAATTGCAATTCAAAATCAATGATTTCTTTATCTCTTACAGGATCAATAGTTGTTTCAACATGTATTATATTGTCATTATCAAAACAACGAACTACATGTAAAATAGCATCTGTTTCGCGAATATTTGCTAAAAATTTATTCCCTAATCCTTCCCCTTTACTAGCTCCTTTTACTAATCCTGCAATATCAACGATTTCTACAGTTGCCGGCATGACTCTTTCCGGATTAACTAGTTCTTCCAGTTTTTCCAATCGAGAATCAGGTACATTTACTACACCCAAATTTGGTTCTATCGTACAAAAAGGAAAATTTGCTGATTGAGCTTTAGCATTTGATAA
The DNA here is from genome assembly GCA_029939235.1 of Flavobacteriaceae bacterium. Taxonomy (GTDB): domain Bacteria; phylum Bacteroidota; class Bacteroidia; order Flavobacteriales; family Flavobacteriaceae; genus Lutimonas. The sequence goes on along the minus strand of JAOZTG010000001.1, from coordinate 16,098 downwards.
ACAATTAAATAGAGTTGATTTTCCAACATTTGGCAGTCCTACAATTCCAGCTTTCATTCTTTCGTGTTTTTTATTTTTTTAAGTGTGCAAATATAGTGTTATATCTTTAATATTTTTTTATTTTATTTCCATAAAAAAAGCTGTCAAAAAAGACAGCTTTCAATAATTTATTCTAAGTTTTATTATATCAACATGCCTGCTGCTACCGTTTCATTGGTATTATCATCAATTAATATAAAACTACCTGTTTTTCTGTTTCTTACATATTCATCCATTAAAATTGGAGAAGTGGTTCTTATTTTAACCTTGCAGATGTCATTCATATTGATTTCTTTATCATCAAGAACTCTTTTTAATGTGTTAACATCCACTTTGTACTCTACCTCTTTAATCATTGCCATTGGTTGATTTGTGGTATGCTTCAAAGTGTATTTTGCTCTTGGTCTTGCCGAATTATCATTGAACCAACAGATCATTGCTGATAGATCTTGTGTTTTTTCTGGTACATTATTACGTTTAACGATCATATCACCTCTACTAAGATCAATATCATCTTCCAAGGTCATTGCAATACTCATTCCAGCAAAAGCCTGATCAATATAATTTTCATATTGATTGATCGTTTTTATCTTTGAATCAAATCCAGAAGGCATTAACCTTACTTCATCTCCAACTCTAAAAATACCTCCTTCTACCGCTCCTGCATATCCTCGATAATCTCTATTTTCTTCATCCTGCGGACGTAATACCGTTTGTACCGGAAAACGGGCATCAATCATATTGCTATCACTGGCTATGTGAATGGTTTCCAAAGTATGCAATAGTGGTGCATTTTGAAACCAGGGAGTTTGATCTGACCTAAGTACAACATTATCTCCCATCAAAGCACTTATTGGAATATAACGTACATCTTTAAAGCTCATTTTTGATGATATCTCTTCATATTGTCGAACAATATCATTAAAAACTTCTTCACTGTAATCAACAAGATCCATTTTATTTACGCAAACGATCACATGTGAAATTTGTAATAAAGAAGCAATAAAAGAATGACGTTTGGTTTGCTCGATTACCCCTTTTCTTGCATCGATCAAAACTATGGCAACATTTGCAGTAGATGCTCCTGTAACCATATTTCTGGTATATTGAATGTGCCCCGGCGTATCGGCAATGATAAACTTTCTTTTTGGTGTTGTAAAATATCTGTAGGCAACATCAATGGTAATTCCCTGCTCACGTTCATCTTTTAAACCATCTGTGAACAAAGCCAGATCTACTGTCTCCAAACCTTTTCTTTTACTTGTTTTTTCAACAGAAGCTATCTGATCTTCAAAAATTGATTTTGAATCATAAAGTAATCTTCCTATTAAAGTACTTTTACCATCATCAACACTACCTGCAGTAGTAAAACGTAGTAATTGGTTATTATCTAAACTCATTGTTATTTTTTTATAATTTTTTAGAATTCTGAAATAAATTCAGGATTAAAAATACCCTTGTCTTTTACGATCTTCCATAGACGATTCACTTCTTTTATCATCTGCTCTATTCCCTCTTTCCGTTTGACGCATAGCCGAAACTTCTTCCACAATTTTTTCTAAAGTATCTGCTTCACTTTCAATACCTCCTGTAATGGTAATATCACCTAGGGTTCTAAATCGAATTTTCTTTTTGTGAATTTCTTCTCCATCCTGCTTGATCAAATATTCCGATACAGGAATCCAGCTTCCATTTCTAAAAACAACTTCCCGATCATGTGCATAATATAAGGAAGGGATTTCAATATTTTCTTTAAGGATATAATTCCATACATCCATTTCTGTCCAGTTACTTATCGGAAAAGCTCTAAAATGTTCTCCCTGATTCATTTTACCATTGAACAAATTCCATAATTCAGGTCTTTGATTCTTTGGTGACCATTGTCCAAAATCATCACGATGTGAGAAAAAACGTTCTTTTGCTCTTGCTTTTTCCTCATCACGCCTTCCTCCACCAATAGCACAATCGATCTGGTTTTCTTCAATAGCATCCAATAAAGTCGTTATTTGCAATTCATTACGAGTTGCATTCTTTCCTTTTTCTTCTACCACTCTTTTATCATTAATTGCTTTTTGAACAGAACCCACAATTAATTGTGCTCCGAATCGTTCAATTAAATCATCTCTAAATTGAATGGTTTCAGGAAAATTATGACCCGTATCAATGTGCATCAACGGAAATGGTATTTTTGCCGGATAAAATGCTTTATATGCCAAATGTGCTAATACGATAGAATCTTTACCTCCTGAAAACAAAATTACAGGATTTTCAAATTGAGCATAAACTTCACGCAAAACAAAAATTGCCTCCGCTTCCAGTTCATCCAAATAATTTAAGAAATATTTAGTCATTTTTTATTTTGTTTTTAATCTTATTATAAATTAATTCAACAGATTCTTCTACTGTTTTGTTATCTGTTATTATTTCAATAGCAGAATCCTCTGGTTTTTCATAAGGAGCATTTACTCCAGTAAAATCCTTGATCTCCCCTGCTCTTGCCATTTTGTATAAACCCTTCACATCTCGCTTTTCACATTCTTCCAAAGAGGTGTTTACAAAAATTTCGACAAAGTTATCTTTTCCTACAATATTTTCAATATTCTTTCTGTCTTTTTTATAAGGAGAAACAAATGCTCCAAAAACAATTAACCCTGCATCTACCATCAGATTTGCTACCTCAGCAATTCGACGAATATTTTCTGTTCTGTCTTCCGGACTAAAAGTCAGATCCTTATTAATTCCTTTACGGATATTATCACCATCTAGAGCATAGGTTTTATAACCCTCCTGAAATAATTTATACTCCAATGCATTTGCTATAGTGGATTTTCCGGAACCCGACAAGCCTGTAAACCAGATTAAAAAAGAATTTTGTTTATTTAAACCCCTTCTGTTTTCTCTATTTACCTGATAATTATGTTTGACAATATTTTTATCCATTTTGTTAAAATTTTCTTTGCTCTAATCCATAATCCATTTTATACCAAACCCTTTCATGTAAATAGTATAAAACCATTTTAGTTATGACTTCGGCAAAACCAATTTTTAAACCCGTTAGCGGATTTCCAGATATGATCCATGCCAAAAGCATCGTATCCATCGTTCCAATAAATCTCCAGGTAACTGTTTTAGCTATATGACGTTTTTTACTCTCAAGAACTCTTCCATCTTTAGTCAAGTTAATTTTAAACCAAACCCTTTCATGAAAATAATACAATAACATTTTAGTAATTACTTCTGCCGCTCCAATTTTTAAACCAACCAATGGATCACCGGAAATAATCCATGAAAGAATAATTGTATCGATGGTTCCAACAATTCTCCAGGTAATTGTTTTTGCAATATGCCGCTTTTGCGAAGAATCTTTCATTATTTAGAAACCAAAAACCATGGATTCAATAAGTTTTCTTTATTGTAAAGAAGAGGTTTGTTTGTTTCATTCGAAATTACTCTTAATCCAACTGCTTCGCATATAGCCTGGCCAGCAGCAGTATCCCATTCCATGGTGGGCGCATATCGAGGATAAACATCTGCTCTTCCTTCTGCAACCAAACAAAATTTTAAGGAACTACCTTTGGATACAATTTCTACCTGATCAAAATCATTTTTTAAAGTTTCTACAAAATTCTGAGTAGCCTCACTCATATGAGAACGACTACCAACAACTCTAACCAATTTTTTGTTAGAAGAAGCCGGTTTAATTTCTTTGGATAAATCAGCTAAATTATCAAGATCAACTTTATGCTCTGATAAAACAGATTTTAAGGTTGTTTTTTTTGAAACGTCTGCAAAATAAAGTTCTTTCGTTACCGGAACATAAATAACGCCTAATAATGGTTTTCCGTTTTTCACTAACGCGATATTTACGGTAAACTCTCCATTACGCTTTACAAATTCTTTGGTTCCATCAAGCGGATCCACGATCCAACAGGTTTCCCAGTCTTTTCTTTCAGAAAATTCTAAATTTTTAATCTCTTCACTTATGATTGGAAATTCAGTGTTTTCCAAATAGGAAATGATAACATCATTGCACTTTTTATCTGCTAAGGTCAAAGGAGAATCATCTTCCTTGTATTCAACTCCCAAGTCCTCTAATTGATATATCTTCATGATCTCATCACCACCATGAACAGCTGCCTGAACAGCAATTTTCAGATTTGCATCCATTACTAGGTATTTAATTCCAGATATTTATCTACAAATATTTTAATCCCTTCTTCAATAGTAGTAGATGGCTTAAAATCAATATAATCATATAAGCTTTGCACATCAGCATAGGTAGATGGAACATCGCCTGGTTGCAATTCTTTATAAACAATTTTACCTTTTTTGCCCAATGCTTTTTCCACTGCATGTACATAATCCATTAAAGCTACCGGACTATTATTCCCTACATTGAATAATTGATATGGAGCCGAACTCACCGCAGGGTTGGGGTTTTTAGGATCGTATTTCGGATTATTTGCTTTTGGTGGTTTTGGAATCAATCGCTTAACACTTTCCACAATATCATCCACGTAAGTGAAATCACGACTCATTTTACCAAAATTAAATACTTCAAATTCTTTATCTTCCACAATGGCTTTTGTAAAAATATGCAATGCCATATCTGGTCTGCCCCATGGTCCATAAACCGTAAAGAATCTCAATCCGGTACTAGGAATATTATATAACTGTGCATACGAATGAGCCATCATTTCATTGGCTTTTTTGCTAGCAGCATACATTGCCAAAGGATGATCGGTATGATCGCTGGTCTTAAATGGAATATCCTGATTTAACCCGTATACCGAACTTGAGGATGCATATACCAGATGTTTCACCGGATAATGTCTGCAACCTTCTAAAATATTCAAAAAACCGGTAATATTACTATCAACATATGCGTGAGGATTGATCAGAGAATAACGAACACCAGCCTGAGCAGCAAGATTAACAACATAATCAAATCTGTAAGTTTTAAACAGATCCATCATATTGTCTTTATCTGTAAGATCTAATTTAATAAATGTAATATCACCTTCCACAGGTTTATTATAATGAATATCTTCTTTATTGATATTCATATCTTTTAATCTGGCATATTTTAGATTAACATCATAGTAGTCATTGATATTATCAATCCCAACAACTTTATACCCGTTTTTCAATAATAATTTAGACAAGTGATGCCCAATAAAACCAGCCGCTCCTGTTACTAAAATTACATCCTTTTTTTCACCCATAAGTTAATCTTTATTCTATGTAGATATTTATAACCTACTATCAATATTCTTTTTATCAAGAATTGATTTCACGTCAAATTTAACATGTTTTCCGTTAACAAACTGACTCAAATCTAGTTGTTTAAATTCTTTATGCGAAACTGCTAAAATCACAGCATCATAATTATTTTTTAAATCTTCTTTTTCTGTTGTGAGGTCAACACCATATTCATTCTTTACCTCCTCAGCAGAAGCCCATGGATCAAAAATATCTACATTAACTGAATACGATTCTAATTCACGAATAATATCAATTGCACGGGTATTTCTAATATCCGGACAATCTTCTTTAAAAGTGATTCCTAATACAAGTATATTAGAGTTACTTACGGAAATTCCTTTTTTGATCATCAACTTGATGGTCTCTTGGGCAACATAAGGCCCCATACTATCATTTAGTCTTCTACCTGCAAGAATAATTTCAGGATTATAACCCAATTCAACAGCTTTGTGTGCCAAATAATAAGGATCTACGCCAATACAATGCCCTCCAACTAATCCTGGTCTAAATGGTAAAAAATTCCATTTTGTTCCTGCTGCTTCCAGAACATCATTGGTATCAATATCCATCAAACGAAATATCTTAGATAACTCATTCACAAAAGCAATATTCACATCACGTTGGGCATTTTCTATCACTTTTGCAGCCTCAGCTACTTTAATAGAGGATGCTTTATGCGTTCCTGCCACAATAATAGATCTGTAAACTTCATCTACATATTCTGCAATTTCAGGAGTTGAACCAGAAGTGACTTTTAAAATCTTCGTAACCGTATGTTCTTTATCTCCCGGATTAATCCTCTCTGGAGAATATCCAAGATAAAAATCTTTATTAAACTTCAGACCTGAGTTTTGTTCTAAATACGGCATGCAATCTTCTTCAGTTGCTCCTGGGTAAACTGTTGATTCATAAACAACAATATCATTTTTACTCAATATCTTTCCAATACTTTCACTTGCTTTATAAAGCGGAGTAAGATCAGGACGGTGATTTTTATCAACCGGAGTTGGAACTGTGACAACATAGAAATTAGCATCTTTTAATTCTTGCAGATCAGTAGTTAACCATAAACCTGTAGAATTATTTTTTAATTCTTCAAATGAAGAAAGGTTAACTGATTCAAGATCTTCAGGTGAAGTCTCTAAAGTATGGTCTTTATTTTGTTTTAATTCATCAACTCGTGGCTGATTAATATCAAATCCGACAACCTGATATTTTTTAGCAAATTCAACAGCTAACGGTAAACCAACATAACCTAATCCGACAATGGCAATTTTTGGGGTTTTCATATTTCAATTTTTTGAAGGTGCAAATTTAATTAATTATAGTTTTTACAATACACTTTATATCATTAATTAACGACCATTCTAATATATATTGTTTATTAATCTTTATTTTCTCAGGCCAAATCACCTCATCGTTGTATTTTTTTGGATTCTTTTGTTTGGATAAGAGATTTTCCTCATTTTTAAACTTTAAAGTTGCCGGACTAGTAATTCCGGGTTTAACAGATAAAATAATCCTATCATCACCAATAAGTTTATCGGCATAACCGGGAACATCAGGTCGTGGACCAACCAAACTCATATCTCCAATCAACACATTTACCATCTGAGGTAATTCATCCAATTTAAATAATCTCAAAAATTTCCCGAAAGAAGTAATTCTGTCATCATTCTTTAAAGTGATAAAATCTTCTTTAGGAATATGCACTTTCATTGTTCTAATTTTAAAGATCTTAAAAAGCTTACCGTTCTCACCAACTCTATTCTGACTAAATAATCCAAATTTCTTTGTAGAACAAGTTGCTAAAATCATCAAAAACAGAATCGGAATAATAAAAATAACCAATCCTACAATTGAAAAAAAGAGGTCAAATACTCTTTTGACAATTCGTTGTCTTGTATTTAAACCTCCTAACTTATCCAAAAATCAATATTTGATCTGTTATTATGTAAATATCTTTTTCAGTTTACTTAAAAAAGACTTCTTTTCATTCGAGTGATATCCACTACCATATTTTCCGTAACCATAGCCATAACCGTAGCCGTAGCCATAACCCCTACCGTAAGAATTCTTCATCTTAAAATCATTCAGTACATAGGAGATATTTTTAACTTCGCCATTTACATATTTATCATCGATCATTTTAGGCATTCCTTTTTCAGAATAATTATGTCGAATCATATAAATAATTGCATCACTATATTTAAATAACTCTAAGGAATCTGCTACTAAACCTACAGGCGGAGTATCAATAATTATATATTCGTACTTTTCTTTCAATATTTCAAACAACTCATCGGTTCCTTCACTTAAAATAATTTCAGATGGATTTGGAGGCACAGGCCCCGATGGAATCACATCTAAATTCTTAATTTCAGAGCTAACAATTACCTCATCCAATCTTTTTTCACCAATCAAATAGTTAACAATTCCGTAAGTATTATCAATGCCAAAATCTTCGTGCATTTTAGGCTTTCGCAAATCAAAACCTACCAAAATAGTTTTTTTACCACTCAAGGCAAATACAGTTGCCATGTTAATTGCGGCCATTGTTTTACCTTCTTTACTAACAGATGATGTAATAACAATTGTTTTAGATTTACTATCTCGTTTAAATAAAAACTGAATATTGGAGCGTAAAGCTCTAAACGATTCAGCAATTGTAGAATTTGGCTTATGATAAACAGCTAAACGATTTTCATAATTATTTCTTCCTAAAACACCTAAAACCGGAATTTTATACATCCGTTCAATCTCCTCAACAGAACCAATTTTATTATCTAAAACTTCTTTGGTTACTATAAACAACAAGGGTAAAATAGTGCCCAGCATCAAACCTATTAAATAGTTAAAACTACCTTTAGGTTTAATTGGTAACTGTCCGATATCTTTTGCTTTATCAAGTATTTTAATATCAGAAACATTTGCTGCAATAGCAGTACCGGCCTCATAACTTTTTTGTTTTAAATAATTATAATTTGCCTCTGTAATATTGTATTTACGTTGAAAGTTTAATAATTTTTGTTCTTTAGGAGATAAAGTTCTAAGTCTGGAATTATTCCTTGCAATTTGTTTGCTCAAACTATTTAAACTATTTCTGGTAGTGCTTTTCATTGTAGTAATATGCTCAAGCAATACCTTTCTTTCTAACCCAATTTCATTAATAATTTTCTTTAACGGTGGATAAGATGGCTTTACAGTTAATTCCAGAGTTTCTTTAGCTTTTGACAAAGATATTAATGTACTCACACTTGCTGTAATATTAGGGTCTTCTATATTAACCAAAGCCGGAGCTGGAACACTTTCATCATATTTATCTCTTGAACGGATATAATTCTCCAAATTACTATAATAATCCAGTCTATTTTTTAATTCCAATGATTTAGCATCAAGAGATGTAGCTTCCCCTAAAAGGGATGAACCTTCAGCAGATAAATCATAAATATCATTTCGCTGCTTATATGATCCAAGATCTGATTCAATATCTTTTAAATTTTTTGATTCAACTATAAATAAAGTATCAATATATTCCTTAGTTTTTATAGCATACTGGATCTTTTGCTTTCGCTGATCTGCATCTAAAACTTCTACAGTAGTATTGATATAATCTTCTATTTTCTTTTTATTTGAGCCATCTAAGCTTAATTCAATAAGAGACGTTCCTTTTTTTAATGTGGAAACATCAATTTTACTATACTTTTTTACGACACCATTAAAGCTATTAAATCTAATGAAATATTCCTTTCCGGAAAGATCCTTTTCTAAATTCAATTTATCAATTGTAAATTTAAAAAATGGTGTTTCAACTATGGCTCCAATTGGGAATGATTGCTTATAAATCTCAGAGTTAGGCTCATAGATCTCTGTTTTATCAGTAGAATAATTAACCAACTTATATTCATCTTCTTCAAACTCAACAAAAACAGTAAACTCATTGTTGTCTAAAAAATCCAATTGAATTAATGTTCCTTGCAATTGATACTTAGAAGTATCTAAATTTACAATAAAGGGGTTTTTACCGTAGATATCATCTTTTCTATAATCACCTTCCTTTAAATAATCAATATTAAATTTTAGTTGGTCAACAACCTTTTCATTATGAGTCCGTGACTTTAAAATAGTCATAATTGTTTCCACCTGATCACTTGGTCCACCCCAGTTAAAAGCAATATTCGTGCTGCTGGCGAATAAAGGATTTTGCTCATCCTTCACAGTGATTAAACTCTTTAAATTATAAATTTTTTGCGTACGCCTGTTAACAATATTGGCAATGATCAATCCCAATAATATTGTAACAGCAAACAGTTTCCAATGATCAAGAATCTTAAAAAAATACTCTTTAATATCAAAAGTATTTAATTCATTTATATCAATTTTTTGATTTTGATTCATTTACTTTACTTAAATGTTTGAATTAACAAAAGAGTTGTTGTCAATAATGTTAAAACCGTAACGATTGCCGTTAAAGATTGCATACCGGTCACACCTGTACCCCATGTTTTTTGTTTTAGAGGTTCTATATAAATGATATCATTTGATTCAACATGAAAATTATTTGAATCAAAAGAAGAAATATCGGTCAAATCAATTTCATATCGTTTTGTACCATCAATATTCTTACGAAAAACAGTTACATTTTTTCTATTTCCGGTAACCAAAATATCACCTGCATTTGCAATGGCCTCAATAATATTTATCTGATTCTTATATATTAATAGAGTACCCGGTTTGGAAACCTCTCCTAAGATTGTAACTCGAATACCTGCTAATTTTACTGTTATAAAAACATCATCTTTATTTATAAAATAACTTTCCAGTTCATTTTGTATTTTTTCTCTCACCTCTCTTGTTGTATAACCCAAAATATTTAACTCACCAACATAAGGTATTCTTATATTCCCTTGTCTTCCAATTGAATAACCGCTAAAATATACTCTCTTTTCATCTATAATACCTGTGGTATTCCTTTGAGTTTCAACATTTTTAAATAGAGCTACTAATTCAGGATCCGCAGATTTTATATCAATATACAGTATATCACCTATTTGCAAACGATAGGGTTCATCTTGTAATTTATAAATAGAATCCTTTCGTACAGGATCTCCCTGAAAATATACCAAATCCTTCTTGGGGATGCACGAAGAATAAATTATCAATATTAAAATTAGAAGTAATAGTTTACGCATTATCATAAATTTCTTAATCCGCAAATATAATTTTAAAATCGTTTAAAACAATATTTTTTCTGCTATTTTCGCGCAAACAAACAAGTAATGTTCGATCAATTCAAATCTTATATTTCCTTTTTAATTGCTTCTACCAATCAGCATGGAATTCATTCTCCCTTTATTTATGATTTAGTTACCAAATGTTTCTATTCCAATCAAAAAATATTGACCCAACAATTTAATCAAATTCATAAATATCAACAATCTTTATTAAAGAATAAACAAACGATAAATGTAACAGATTTCGGAGCTGGATCCAGAGTTTTTAATAGCAATACTCGTAGAATATCTGCCATTGCAAAAAATGCAGGAATTTCAAATAAAAGAGCAAAACTACTTGTCAAAATTGTACAATATTTTAATCCTAGAAATATTTTAGAGATCGGGACTTCACTAGGTATTGGAACTGCATGTCTTAGTATTGGAAATCCCAAATCGAAAATAACTTCCCTTGAAGGTTGTCCGGAAACTGCAAAAATTGCCAAAGAACAATTTAATAAATTTCACCTTAATAATATTGATATAAAAATTGGTGATTTTAAATCAACACTTCCAAAAGCTCTTTATAATAAAAAATATGACCTTATCTATTTTGACGGTAATCATCAAAAAGAAGCTACAATCAAATATTTTGAGCTTTGTTTACCATCAGTACATAATGATTCTGTTTTTATTTTTGACGATATTCACTGGAGTAAAGGAATGGAAGATGCATGGAATTATATCAAAGATCACAACAAAGTAACGGTTAGCATTGACACTTTTCAATGGGGCATTGTTTTTTTTAGAAAAGAACAACCTAAAGAACATTTTGTAATTCGGGTATAAAAATTCAATGATTTTTAACTTTATTTTTTACTGTATTCATATTTAACTTTTTATTTTTGAACTATGAAAATTTATACAAAAACAGGAGACACTGGCGAGACCTCTCTTTTCGGAGGAACCAGAGTTAAAAAATATGATCTTCGAATTGAGGCTTATGGAACCGTTGACGAGTTAAATTCACATATTGGATTAATTAGAGATCAAAAAATAGATTCCTCTACATTTGATAGTTTAATCAAAATCCAAAATGAACTATTCACACTAGGCGCAATGCTCGCAACACCACCTAACAAAGAAAAATTAAAAAGCGGAAAAGACAGGTTAAAAATTCCTAAGATAAATGATTCTGCAATTCAATTTTTAGAGAATGAAATGGATAAAATGAATGAAACACTTCCTCCAATGAAAAGTTTTGTTTTACCCGGTGGCCATACAACCGTGTCATATTGTCATATTTCACGCTGCATTTGCCGGAGAGCCGAGCGTTTAACTGTAGAACTAAATGATAATGAGAAGATTAATAATAGTATATTAATTTATTTAAATAGATTATCTGATTATCTATTTGTATTGGCACGAAAGTTGACTTTAGATAATAACGCAACTGAGATTCCGTGGATTACAAATAATGCTTAGTTTATTATTTATAGAATCCTGATTTTCAAGGCGAAAACACACGTTCTTTAAACTATTAAAAAATAATACACAAAAAGCTTGCATTATTACACAAAAAATATACTTTTGCATTTTGAATTAAATTAAGTTTCAATTATGTATTGGACATTAGAATTAGCATCATATTTAAGTGATGCGCCTTGGCCGGCAACAAAAGATGAACTCATTGATTATGCAATAAGAACAGGAGCTCCTTTAGAAGTTGTCGAAAATTTGCAAGCCTTAGAAGATGAAGGCGAAAGTTATGAAATCATTCAGGAAATTTGGCCAGACTATCCCACAGATGAGGATTTCCTCTGGAACGAAGATGAATACTAAAAATGAAAGTCTCCAGAGAGGCTTTTTTTTTTACCTGAAATCTTGGTAATTACCATTTTTTTTGAATTGTAATTTTGCCAAATTATAATCTCTCGATTTATCGAGTAAAATATTAAAAATATGAGTTTTATAAATTCAATAATAAAAGTTTTTGTTGGTGATAAATACAAAAAAGACTTAAAATTACTACAACCTATTGTTGGTAAAGTAAGAGCATTTGATAATGATGTAGCTGCTCTATCTTTAGATCAGCTTCGTGAAAAAACTGCTGACTTTAAAAGTAAAATTAATGAGGCAACAAAGCCCTTTCATGATAATATAGATCAACTAAACAATGAAATAGAAACTGCCAGTATTGATCGTAAAGAAGAAATATATAAAGAGATAGATCAATTAACAGATGATGCTTACCAGGTCTCTGAAGAAGTTTTGAATGACATTCAGGCGGAAGCTTTTGCTGTGGTAAAAGAAACTGCTAAACGATTTGCAAACAATACAACCCTAAAAGTAAAAGCCACTCCATTTGACCGTGAATTATCAACCCATGATTATGTGAACTTGGAAGATGATTATGCCATATGGAGTAATTCATGGGATGCTGCGGGCAAACCAATTACCTGGGATATGGTTCCATATGATGTACAATTGATTGGTGGATCGGTTTTACATAAGGGAAATATTGCTGAGATGATGACGGGTGAAGGAAAAACGTTGGTTGCAACTTTACCAATCTACTTAAATGCCCTAACCGGAAATGGTGTGCATGTTGTAACTGTAAATGATTATCTGGCAAAACGTGATGCTGCTTGGATGGGCCCCATTTTTGAATTCCACGGGTTATCCATTGATTGTATTGATTCACATCAACCAAACTCTGAAGAAAGAAGAAAAGCATATTTAGCAGATATTACTTACGGTACAAACAATGAATTTGGGTTTGACTATTTACGTGATAATATGGCTCACTCACCAAATGATCTCGTTCAACGTCCTCATAACTTCACTATTGTGGATGAGGTGGATTCTGTTTTAGTAGATGATGCTCGTACACCATTGATTATTTCAGGAGCTATTCCACAGGGTGACCGACATGAGTTTAATGAATTACGCCCAAAAGTAGACGAGATCGTTAAAATGCAAAGCAGATATCTGGTTGGAATTCTTGCCGAATCTAAAAAATTAATTGCAGCTGGAGATACCAAAGAAGGTGGTTTCTTACTTTATAGAGTATTTAGAGGATTACCTAAAAATAAGGCGCTTATCAAATTTTTAAGTCAGGAAGGAATTAGACAGTTACTTCAAAAAACTGAGAATTTCTATATGCAGGATAACAATCGTGAAATGCCAAAGATTGATGAAGAGTTGTATTTTGTAATTGACGAAAAAAACAATTCTATCGACTTAACTGATAAAGGTATAGCACATTTATCAGGTAACAAAACTGAAGATCATTTCTTTGTTTTACCTGATATGGGAGTTGAAGTTGGTAAAATTGATAGCAAAGATATTTCTCCGAAAGAAAAAACAAAAGAAAAAGAAGATCTTTATCGTGAATTTAGTATAAAAAGTGAGCGTATTCACACAATGAATCAGTTGCTAAAAGCATATACACTTTTTGAAAAAGATGTTGAATATGTGATCATTGAAGATCAGGTTAAAATTGTTGATGAGCAAACCGGTCGTGTGATGGATGGCCGAAGATATTCTGATGGATTACATCAGGCAATTGAAGCAAAAGAAAATGTAAAAATTGAAGATGCAACTCAAACTTTTGCAACCATTACCTTACAGAATTATTTTAGAATGTATCGTAAACTTTCGGGTATGACCGGTACTGCAATTACAGAGGCAGGTGAATTCTGGCAAATCTACAAATTAGATGTTGTTGAAATCCCTACCAACATGCCATTGATACGTAAAGATGATGAAGATCTAATCTATAAAACAAAACGAGAAAAATACAATGCAGTAATTCAAGAAATTGAAAATCTGGTTAACCAAAAACGACCAGTACTGGTAGGTACAACTTCCGTTGAGATTTCAGAATTACTTTCTAAAATGCTTCATATCCGTAAAATTGAGCACAATGTTTTAAATGCAAAATTACATAAAAAAGAAGCTGATATTGTTGCTTCTGCGGGTGACCCCGGAGTTGTTACTATCGCGACAAATATGGCAGGTCGTGGTACCGATATCAAATTATCTGATGAAGTGAAAAAAGCAGGTGGTTTGGCAATTGTTGGTACTGAACGTCATGATTCCCGACGTGTTGACCGTCAGTTGCGTGGTAGAGCCGGTAGACAAGGAGACCCAGGTTCTTCACAATTTTATGTATCATTAGAAGATAATTTGATGCGTTTATTCGGTTCGGAAAGAATCGCAAAAATGATGGATAAAATGGGCTTAAAGGAAGGTGAAGTTATTCAACATTCCATGATCTCTAAATCTATTGAACGAGCACAGAAAAAAGTAGAAGAAAACAACTATGGTATTCGTAAGCGATTATTAGAATACGATGATATCATGAATGCTCAACGTGAGGTTATTTACAAGCGTCGTAAACATGCCTTATACGGTGAACGTTTACAGGTAGATATTGTGAACATGATCTATGATACCTGTGATGCCATTGTAGCGGATAATAAGATCAATAATGATTATTCTAATTTCGAATTTGAATTGATCCGTTTTTCATCAACCACTTCTCCTTTTACCAGAGAAGAATTTGCTGAAAAAGACGAAAGAGTTTTGGTTGATGAATTGTTTGAAACCGTTTATAAGCATTATCAAAAAAGAATAGAAAATAATGCTGTTGCTGCTTTTCCTGTGATCAAAGATGTTTACGAAAAACAAGGTGATCGTTACGAAAGAATTGTAGTTCCTTTTACAGATGGAATAAAAACACTGCAGGTAATTACTAATTTAAAAGACGCCTACGAAAGCAATGGAAAACAACTGGTTGAAGATTTTGAAAAAAATATCACTCTAGCCATTATTGATGATACATGGAAAGATCATTTACGAAAAATGGATGACTTAAAACAATCGGTTCAAAATGCAACTTACGAACAAAAAGACCCTTTGTTGATATACAAATTTGAGGCTTTTGAATTGTTTAAATCTATGCTTGACAAAGTAAATAAGGAAGTTTTATCTTTCTTGTTCAAAGGTGAATTACCAAGTCAAAATCCACAACAGGTTTCGCAGGCAAGAGAACAAAAAAGAGAAAAAGTTCAGTTGAGTAAAGCTGAGTTCAGCAACCCTAATCAGGATGCTCAACCCAACCAAACTCAGGAACAACATGTTACGGAAACAATTATAAGAACAGAAAGAAAAATTGGAAGAAACGAACGTGTTACAATTAAAAACATCAATACAGGCGAAAGTAAAACTGTAAAATACAAACAAGCTATTCCATTGATTGATAAAGGAATATGGGTGTTATTTGATGAATAAAGCAAAACTCATAATTTATTGATTTACAAGATCCAGTGTTAAAAAACACTGGATCTTTTTTTTGAAACCAGAATAAAAGGTATTAAACCTCAGGGCAAGCCCTGAACCCAATAATAGGAATCGACCCAAGGGTTGAGGTATTTAACCTAGATCCCGCTGAAAAAGCGGGATTAGTTCGACTAACTAAAAAATGGAAATAAATTTTTTAGAGTCTCACAAATAAAAATCTAATACTAAAATACGGCTTCAAAAACAATTCTTTTTTATAGATTTGACTTCTATT
>JAOZTG010000024.1:16558-27105 GCA_029939235.1 Flavobacteriaceae bacterium | reverse complement strand
TATTCAACATGCGCAGTATTAATTGTTATACCTCTTTCTTTTTCTTCTGGAGCATTATCGATTTGATCGAAATTCACTACTTCAGAAAGACCTTTTTCTGCTAACACTTTTGTAATGGCAGCAGTTAAAGTTGTTTTACCGTGATCTACGTGACCAATTGTACCAATGTTTAAATGTGGTTTGGATCGGTCAAAATGTTCTTTTGCCATGATTGTTAAATTTTAATCTTAGTTATATATATTTGTGTTTAATTCGTTTTTATTTGAAGCTGGTTTAATGAGCCAATGACGGGATTTGAACCCGTGACCTCTTCCTTACCAAGGAAACGCTCTACCCCTGAGCTACACCGGCTTTTGCTTAATTGGATCAAACCGGACTCCTCATTTTTTACTTTTGCACCCATGTACAAAATTACCTGGGACAGGTTTTACTCTTACAACTTAATCTTTCTATCATATTTTCATCATAATATGTTGTAAAAAATGAGCGGGAGACCGGGCTCGAACCGGCGACAATCAGCTTGGAAGGCTGAAGCTCTACCAACTGAGCTACTCCCGCTTATAATTATTTTTTAATCCTGTAAATATTTGTGGGGAGAGCAGGATTCGAACCTGCGAAGGTTTCCCAACAGAGTTACAGTCTGTCCTCGTTGGCCGCTTGAGTATCTCCCCCTCAATATTTAAAAAATTGTTTCAAAGAACTGAGCCGATGGAGGGACTCGAACCCACGACCTGCTGATTACAAATCAGCTGCTCTAGCCAGCTGAGCTACATCGGCTTTTTTACTAAAAAATATCCAAAAAAACTAATCTTTTATTCGGATCTTTACATAAAAAAACAAACCGCTTTTTCTAACGGTTTGCAAATGTAAAAAGTTTTATTAGTTATACAAAACTTTTTTATGAATATTTTGTTAATTTTTATGCTCGTAATTTCTCCTTTCGTTTTACTAATTGTCTTTTTAAAGAATCAACACACATATTAACTCCTTCTTCAAATTTTTTACTTTGTTTTTTTACTATAATATCATTACCTGGCACATTGATCTTTATTTCAGTATATTTATTTTCTTTTTCACTTGAATTTTGAACCTTAAGAAATACTTCCGATCCTAATAGCTGATCATGAAATTTATCAAGAGTATTAACTTTCCTTTCAATGAACTTTACTAAATCATCATCAATGTTAAAATTTACAGATTGCACAGATACTTTCATAAGTTAATAATTTTTATTGCCCCTTGGATGAGCATGGTTATACATTTTTTTTAATCCTTTTAAATTGTTGTGTGTGTACACTTGCGTGGAAGCCAAACTTGAATGCCCAAGCAGTTCTTTTACTGAATTAAGATCAGCTCCCTCATTTAGCAGGTGTGTTGCAAATGAATGTCTTATTACATGTGGACTTTTTTTGATTTTTAGAGATACTTTACTAAAATACTCATTTATTATTCTATACACAAGTGTTGGATACATTTTCTTTCCTTTCTTTGTAATTAAAAAAAAATCAACATTTGTTTCAATTGTATTTCTTTGTTTTTGATATTTTCTAATAGAAGTAGTTACAGAATTTAATAACGGTATTTGCCTTTCTTTATTTCTTTTACCAACTACTTTAACAGTATTTTGTGACAAATCTAAAGAGCTCATCTTCAAACCAATCAATTCAGATCTTCGCATTCCGGTGGTATACATCAATTCAATGATCAATTTATCTCTAACCGATTCAAAATCATCTGCATTTTTAAACAGATCTAAAACCTCTGAAACCTCCTTTTGAGAAAACGGAAGAATCACCTTTTTAGAGATCTTTAAAGACTTATGCTTATACAAGGGATTACGTGTGATCTGTTTTGTCTTAACCAAATAATTAAAAAAAGACTTTAAAGAGCTCACCTTTCTGTTAACAGATCTGTTAGAAATATCAGCATCCACCAAACTAACAATCCAGCTTCTTATTATCGAATAAGGCAATTTAGATATATCACTTTCATCGTATTCATTTTTACTGAAAATCTGAAAGGATTCCAAATCTTTTTTATAAGCCGTTATGGTATATGGTGAATAATTTTTTTCGTAATTCAAATATTCTATAAAATGAGGTATACTCAAAATCTTTCTTCAATTTTCAAGTTAACAAATACGTTTTACTAAGTCTGTTTCTCAAATCCTGCTATATTCAAAGTTACAAAATTTAATAAAACAACACTAAATTTTAACAAAAAAAATTCCTGCTATATGCAGGAATTTTTAATTAGTATTTTATCAAATACTTTGTATTTTCAAATGAAATTAACCTTTTTCTTCAGCTGTTCTTATTCCTTGAACATATTGTGCTTTTTGCATTTGCTTACGCTTTACAACTGAAGGCTTTGTGAATTGCTTACGCTCACGTAAAGTTCTCATTGTTTTAGTTCGGTCAAATTTTCTTTTAAAACGTTTTAACGCTCTGTCTATATTCTCACCATCTTTTACTGGGATTATCAACATAGTCTGGCACCTCCTTTCACAAACATAATTTAAAGTTTAAATTCTTATTTTTTTGGGCTGCAAATATATAAATTAAATAATCTTTAAAAAAATTTAAATTAATATATATTTGAACTTAGCTACATTTTTAATACTTTTGTTCTTTTAGTAATTCCCCTCAATAATGAATAAGCTATTTCGATGGTTCTTGATCATCGGTCTGTTTTGTGTGTTAATAATTTTTGGATTCTATTTATGGGCTTCCTCTCCAAACTATAGTTTTAAAGAGTACTCAAAAATATACCACCATAATTATGCTCAAAAAATAAAAAAGGATTCTACTTTTAGTATTGTTACTTATAATATAGGATACCTAAGCGGACTTACAAATAACACTTCTACAAAAAGCAAGAAATCTTTTTTTGATAACAATTTACAACTTGTTTTAAAACAACTTAAAGTAATTGACGCCGATATTTTAGCCTTTCAGGAAATTGATTACGCCTCAAAAAGATCTTATGATGTCAATCAGCAAAATGAAATTGCTAAACTTGGTTATAATTATGTTGGGCAAGCAATTAACTGGGATAAAAAACATTTACCTTACCCTGAATTTCCTGTCTCTTCACATTTTGGGAGACTCCTTTCCGGTCAATCTGTGTTGAGCAAATACAAAATCACAAATCAAGATAGATATGAATTAGAAAGAAATAAAACCAATCCTTTTTATTTTGATGTTTTCTATATTGACAGATTAGCACAAGTTGTAAAAATTAATATACTGAACACTAGTTTGATTTTGATCAATGTACATCTAGAAGCTTTTCATCAGAAAACAAGATCAAAACAAACTAAAAAAATAATCGAGATCTACAACATGTATAAAAATTTATATCCAATCATATTATTAGGAGATTTCAATAGTGATATAAAATTTAACAATGCCACTATAAATCAATTACTAGAGATACCGGAACTTGGAAATGCAGTCTTTGATAAAAATGAATATTCAAAAACTTATCCTTCCTTGAATCCAACAGAAAGGCTCGACTACATTTTTTATAACAAAAAATTTATTACATTTATCGATGGCAAAGTGCTTACTAATTTTGAACAGGCATCAGACCATTTACCATTATTAATGAAATTTAAACTTAAACAAAAAAATGGAAAATCTATCACAACAAAACTCTCGGATATTAAATTATAAAGAATGGGCATTGACCATATTTATTACCGGAATCCCTTTGGCAGGAATAATTATGCTGCTGGTGTGGGCATTTAGCGAAGACACTAATATTCATAAAAAAAACTGGGCAAAAGGTAATTTATTATTGATGGTCATCATGCTCATTATTTTTGCAGTTTTCTTATTCTTCTTTGGCGGATTAGCAATATTTGCAAATATGACATCTGAAGCTTAATCAATAAGAAAACTTATATAACATTGCTGCAAAACCTGTCGTTTCTTCTGCACTCATGTAAAAGGAACCATCCGGATTTGCAGCAATTCCTTCTATTTGTATAGATCCATTTATACTTATTCTCTTTTTTTCTATTTTTCCATTCAATGGATTATCTGAAGAAAAATTAGTTATTTTTACAATAAACGGAATGAAACTCTGATAACCAGTCAACATGATTGTTTTTCTGCTTTTATCATAATCTGCCCCGGTTATCAATCCTTTTACATTATAAGTTCCTGTTTTTTGAATCTTGTAGTTTCCTTTTTCTTTTGGCACTTTATAAACTGAAGTTTTTAGATCTCCCCAGTTTTTTGTAAAAAGAAACAAGCTATTGTCAATACTTACAACTGCTTCGGCATCAAAATTTGTATTTTTATCTGATTTTGAAAAGTTGGTTTGCTCTAAAAAACTAACTCCAATTTTTTCAGCAATTACTTCTTTATTATTCAAATAATCAGATTTGCTTATTTTATAAATGATTTGATCCTTTCTGCTATTTGAATTATTCCCAATATCACAAATATAAATATAGAGATCATCCTGAGTAATATCTTCCCAATCAACATTCTTTGCATTTTTAATGATAACTGTTCTTTGGATGCTTCCATTAGCAAGGTCAATTTCATATAAAGCAGCCTCTCCCCCACTGTCATTGTGCGTAATGATCCTCCCATCAAAATTTATGATACCAGATGATTCTTCTAATTTTTTATCAAGAATGGTTATATTAACAGCTTTAATTGATTCTTTTACAGGTGTAATGACATTCAAATCATCAGATTGACAATTTGTAAAAATGGCAAATGACAAACATAAAAAATAAATTCGCAACATAAATCACCAAACACTTATTCATCCTTTTTACCAAAAAGTCTTTTGAAGAATGACTTTTTGTTTTTCCTCTTTGCCTTTCTGTTGGCTTTTTTCGAGGCTTTCTCAAAGGTAGTGTTTTTATTTTTAAAAATTCCGCTAACTAATTTCTCAATATCTGAATTCTCAACATAATCTTCACAATCCAGGGCATATTCAAATTCAGCAGGTAATTCTGCGAAAGCAGTAAAATATTTACTTTTAACATTCCTGTTCTTTTGTGCTTTTTGTAATGTTTTCGCAATCAATGGCAAGGCCAATGTACTTCCGGATCCATTTGTTCCATTATTAAAATGGATACTTGGCATAGATGCGCCAACCCTTGTTGCCATTACTAAATTTGGGTTGTAAGCCAAAAACCATGCATCGGCATAATTTTGTGAAGTTCCCGTTTTTCCTGCTAAAGGCAACTGAACTCCATAAACACTCTTCATTGATCTGCCAGTACCTTCCTTCATTGCTTTTTGCAAAACCTCATTCAATAAAACCGTACTATTCATATGCAGGATCTGTTCTTCCTTATCTAATTGCTCATTCTTATAAATTACTTCTCCTTTTGAGTTTTTAATAAGGGAAATTATTTTTGGTTTGATCTTAATACCCCCATTGGCAAAACTTGCGTAAGCAATTGCCATTTCATACAAACTGGCTGTTGCAGCACCTAAAGCTGTTGATGGATTATACTCCAAAGTTTGTGAGAAACCCAAATTACTCCACACGTTTTGTACGCTTTTAAAAGGAAGCTGTAAAAATAAATTTACGGTAGGAATATTCATTGATTTTGCAAGTGCTGCGGATATAGAGTATTTACCACCTACTGAATGATTATAATTTTGTGGCGTCCAGTTTTCATAATCCGTTAATACCAACTCATCATTATCCAAATATTGACAAGGCATAGCTCCTTCTTCAAAAGCTGTTGCATACAAAATTGGCTTGAATGCTGATGCAGTTTGTCGTTGTGCAAAAATTTGATCGTATGGATACTTTCTATGATCAATTCCTCCAACCCAGGTTTTAATTGCCCCCGTATTTGGATCAATCGCTATTAATCCTGCATGTAATAATGTAAGGTCATTTTTTATACTATCCCGATATGAAATTGAATCCGTATAAAATCCATCCCATGAGAACATTTCTCTTTTCTTTTTTACATCTATATTCTTTGTGATCTTCAACTGCTTTAATTTTGCAGTTGCAAGTTTGTTGAGTTCCGATCTGCTTGTTCCTTTTTTATATTGTCGGTCTATTTTCGATTGCATTTTTTTCAAATGATCATGAAAAGCATTCAAAGCATAATTCTGCAGATCAATATTTAAAGTAGTTTCAATGATCAGCCCGCTTTTGCGGATATCATAAATAGTATCTAATTCTCTGTTTACAGATTTCAGTATATCCTGCACTTCTTTTTTCACCTGTACTAAAAAATAATTTGCGGGCCCTTCTGATTCTAAATTTGCATAATCTAGGTCTAATGGAAGTAATTGAAGTGAATCTGTTAATTGTTTGGATAAATATTCATACTTCTCCATCTGTTCCAGCACAACATTTCTTCTTGAAAGTGCATGTGCAGGATATAATCTCGGATTGTAATATGTGTTTGCTTTTAACATTCCAATCAACACAGCAGCCTCCTCTACTTTTATGTTATTCACATCTTTGTTAAAATATCTTCTTGAAGCCGACTGGATTCCATAAACATTTTCACCAAAAGGAACCGTATTCAAATAAAGAGTAAGAATCTCATCTTTCGAATAGATACTTTCCAATCGATTTGCAAGAATTGCTTCCTTCATTTTATTGATAGGCATCGTCAATGGACCATAATTTTTACGGCCATACATATTCTTAGCCAGCTGCTGGGTCAAGGTACTTCCACCTCCTGAGCTTTTCTTACCTAATAAAATGGTTTTAAATAATACACGAAATAAGCTTCGGGAATCTACGCCCCCATGTTCATAGTATCGTACATCTTCTGTAGCGACCAAAGCATTTACTAAGTGGGTTGGAAGATCATTAAATACAACATTTGTCCTATTCTCATCAAAAAATTTACCTATAATCGTTCCATCATCAGAAGTTATGACGGAAGCTATTTCATTTTTAAAATCTTTGAGTTCGGATTTAGTATAAAGATGCCCAAAAATATTATAGTAAACGGCAGCATAAAAAAGACCCAATAATAAAATAAAAAATGCACCCAGCTTTATTAAAAAAAGTAATATTTTTTTCACTATAAAAAGTTTTAAGAATGATCAATTAGTCATCTCAAATTTTTGTAACAATCAAGGTTGCCACATAACCTGTTAAAATATTCCACTCGTTGGAAGTGAGTAAATTACCATTCCCATCAAAAACTCTAAATTCTGCGGTATTAGGCCCCGAAGTTCCTTGATTTAAAGCTTCAATATCAATTCGGTTAAAGCCTTCTTTTAAATCAATATCGATCATATAAAAACCCGCCTGTAAAATAATATTCGACCGCACTACTCTTTCATTAAGCGACAACCGAACTCTGTCACCATCTACATAACTATGGTCTCTGCACTCAATTCGGATCTTGTTTGTCTCCGTTTCCAACCTGCCTAACTCAAGTTTTGTTTGAATTTTTACATTACTCATGTCTTTTCCGTTCCAGAATTTTTTTACCATAACATCTTTGTCTTGTCTGGAATTATCATTCATTCTGCGCTGAATTTTCTTAGAGATAACACCATAAGTTGGAAAATTTTCGGCAATTTCATCAAAAGTACCAAACAAAGTAATGGTTTCTCCTTTATTTTGAAGTGAATTTAACTCAGAAAATGTAAGTTGTTTATCCTTACTTTCTTCTTTTGGCTGATAGGTAAAAGCATCTGTTTCAATAACTTTATTATTATCAATTTGCCCAAACAAATGATTGGTAATAAGAAAGATCATAAAAAATATGAACTTCTTTAAATGTAAAGGAAAACTGTTTTTTAACAACATCAGACTTTAATAAAATAATCTTTAAAAGCGGCGCAAATTACAAATTATAGCCTATAATTTTATTAAAACTTTATTAAAACTTTCTGTAATCTATAAATGGAAGATCATTTTAACTTCTATCCAGTTGCTTTTTTATTTTTCTGATAGCATTTTCAATACTTTTGTCTGGTTCAATTACATTATAATCTCCCCAAAATTCCGGATCTGAAAAACCACTTGCCCTATCATTAATAATCACATTATGTTTTAGCTTTTCCTTATTTTTTAAAGTTTTACGATCCTTGTTTAATTTCCAGTCTGTTATTGCCATTTCAATGATCAAATGATACATGGAATTAAATACTTTTTTATCCCATTTTATTTTAAAACTGAGTTCAATTCTACCATAATTATAATACCATTTACCATTATTATTTCTATAATCAACAATATATTTTGTATGCACAGGTATCACATCTGCTTTAGAAGGTTTCTTTTTTACAAAATATTTACTTGCCTTTTTCAAATTTTCAAGATTCAAACTAAAAATTGCTTTGGTCAATGCATATGAATTTGCATCAATGTATAATTTACCTTTAAAAAGAGGTTCAACAATAGAACTTTTTTGGACAAAATTTATTACAAAAGCAGGTTTGTTATCCAAATTTATTGTTTTATCAAGTGTGAAATTATAAAGGTCAAAAAAATCTTCGGTAAAAAGGAGATCCTTATTCTTGATCAAATCCATATTGATATTATTATAAGGCCCACCCTGCAATTTGATCACTAAAGTGTCTATTTTTCTGTAATCGGTACTTTTTCTGGATTTATATAATTTAACCTGATCTTTTGTTACTACATGATGAGGTTGCTTGTAAATTTCAATTACTGCCTCAGATAATGATGCATATTTTCGCCTTTTTTTGATAGATTCCCTATAAAAAGCATTCATGATCAATGACTTATTAGTGTAATTAACATCTCTGTTTTTAAGTACCTTTTTCAATATAAATACTGGATCACTGGAAACCAAACTTACATTTGGAAGATTTACATAAGATTCTTCCATTTTTATCACAATATTCTCTGAAAAATCCTGTAATCGGATAACCCTGTTTTTATATCCTAAATAAGAAATAGTTACACTCTTATTCAAATCAGAAGCTGGCACCTTTAATAAAAACTTGCCATCTAAATTAGTAATCGTTGCAATGTTTGTACCATTTACAGAAATGCTGGCAAACTCTAATGATTTTTTGGTCTTGGTGTCTATGACTGATCCATTAAACTCTGAAAACCTACTCTGATCTGTGATTTGGGCCACAAACGTATTTATAGTTTGGAAATAACCAAAAATAATGGCAAAAACCAAAGCTAGATGAAGGCAGCTATTACATTTTAAATCTAAATAATTTCGCATAGTAATTTACTCTTTAGTTAATAAGCAATCACAAGTTAGTAATTTTTAAAGAGATAAAAAACACTTTTAACTTATTAAAATATTATGGACAACACACTGCAAATAGTTTTTAAAAAACTATGTAATTCTTACCGCTTAGAAATTAAAAAATTAACCTATTTTTTGTATCACAGGGTTGAATGCTTTTGAAGCAATTAACACCTTATCTCCTATTTTTAGATCTTTTGCTTCATTATCATCCGCAATTACTTTTACCAGTTCATTACCAATCAATACGGTAATGATAAAAATAAAATCCTGTTGGATCATATGGATCACTTCACCAGTGAATTGAAATTTAGCATTGATATTATTTTTGGTAAAAACCTCCGTTGGTAATCCTTTACTCTTAATTTTACCATGCTCAATTTCAATTAAACAATCTGACATTTTAATAATTTCTGAAATATCATGACTGATCAATATGGTTGTTAGTTTAAATTCCCGGTGAACCTGAATAATATATTGTTGTAATTTGATCCTCATTTCCTGGTCAAGTGCCGATAGTGGTTCATCTAATAAAAGAATCTTAGGCTTTTGTACCAAAGCCCTAGCCAAAGCAACCCTTTGTTTTTGCCCCCCTGATAAGGTATCCGGTTTTCGAAATTGCAAATCTCCAAGATCCACAATTTCAATAAGATCATTTACAATGTTTCTATCCTGACCTTTTCTTAAGGCAAATTTTAAATTTTCACCCACGGTCATATTTGGGAATAGAGAATACTCCTGAAAAAGATATCCCAAGTTTCTCTTTTGAGGTTTTAGATTAATTCCTTTTTGTTTGTTAAACCATTCTTCATCACCAACTGTTATAAATCCATCATCAGGCAAAAAAATTCCAGCTATCATTTTTAAAATACTGGTTTTACCAGCACCCGATTTTCCGTAAAGTGTAACAAGTTTTTGTTTTTCAATAGTAAAATTTACATCGAGAGGCATTTCTCCTGATGCAGATTGTAATTTTTTAAACAAAGAAACATTTATCATTTTACAAACCTTTTTAAGTATCCCCCATTGATCAAATACACAAATAATAAGATCACAAAAGTCAAAGCAAATAAGATCAGGGAATAGGTATTTGCCACATCATAATTCATAGATTCTACCTCATCATAAATTGCAATAGATGCAACTTTTGTTTTTCCTGAGATATTTCCACCAATCATCAAAACCACTCCAAACTCACCAATAGTATGTGCAAAAGCCAAAACAATTCCCGTAAGTAAAGAAGTTTTGATATTAGGAATTAGAACCTTAAAAAGTGTTAGCATTTTGGATTTCCCCAACACATAGGAAGCATCTTTTAAAGAAGGTGATAAATTCGAAAAACCTGACT
>JAOZTG010000024.1:0-16458 GCA_029939235.1 Flavobacteriaceae bacterium | reverse complement strand
CCCAACACATAGGAAGCATCTTTTAAAGAAGGTGATAAATTCGAAAAACCTGACTGAATTGGATGCACCATAAATGGCAAACTGTAAATAATGGATGCTAATATCAATCCTTCAAACGAAAAGACCAATCGCAATCCGAACCATTCATCCAGCCAGTTACCAAATGAATTTGACGGACTAAAGGCAATGAGCATATAAAACCCTAAAACTGTTGGTGGTAGCACCAAAGGCATACTAACAAGCGTTTCAACAATGGGTTTGACCTTTGACTTTGTATAGGCAAGCCAGTAAGAAATTGGAATTGCAATAAACAGCAACAAAACAGTGGTAATAAATGCCAGTTTAAAGGTTAATATGAGAGGTGTCCAATCGATCATACAGATAACAATAATTCATTTGTTTTGATCATGGCACAAACTTCTGTTCCAATTTCAATTTTCAATCGTTTAACTGAATTCGATGTTATGATGGAAGTAATCATACCAATATCTGTTTGAATAATTAACTTACTCAGCAAATTATCAGACTCTATAGACTCTACTTTTCCAAACAATTTATTCCTTAAACTAATTCCTTCCACGGAACCAATCCCAATGATAACTTCTGTTTCTTTAAAAATAACCTTGATCGGATTTCCTTCCACCAAATAAGAAGCCGTTTTTGGTGTATCAATTACTATGGCGGTAAAACTTGCAGAACCTACTTTGATAGTAACAATGGATAATTCTCCATTTTCATTTATTGCTTCTATATTTCCACTAAATATGTTCATTTATATTTTGATCAAATATCCAAATTTATTCAAAATTTCCTTACCCTTATCGGAAAACAAAAATTCCTGAAATCTTTTTGCTTCCTCCAAATGAATATCTCTATTCTTTAAAATAACCAAGCCTTGTTCTATGGGTGCATACAGATCAGGATCCACATTTTTCCAGTTTCCTTTTCCTTTCATATTAGGTGATAAAACGATAGATTTCGCAGTAAAACCAATTTCAGCAGCATAGGAAATTATAAATTGGTTTGTTTGGGCTACACTTTCTCCATAAACAAACTTTGACTCTAAAGATTCAAATAATTCTTTCTTTTTTAAAACTTCAACAGCAGCCCTTCCATACGGGGCAGTTTTAGGGTTTGCCAATGCAATATGATTGACCTGCTTTTTAGACAAGGTTTCAAAATCTGCTTTAAGCTGTGTATTCAATGTCCAGATAACTAAAGATCCATAAGCATAAACTTGAGGCTCACCAATGGTTAAACTATTCTCAAACAAAGTGTTAGGGAATTTCATGTCAGCAGAGACAAACAGATCATACGGAGCACCCTCTTTTATCTGAGCAGTTAACTTGCCGGATGAACCTACAATAATTTCACTTTCTATGCCTGTATCTTTCTGAAATTCCTTTACCAACTCATACATGGCAAATTTCATATTCGCAGCAGTAGCAATGGTAAGTTTGCTTTTCTTTTCCTGATCACAGGAAATAAATAGCATTAAAAAACAAGAAGTAAGAAGAAATAGTTTTTTATAAAACATTAAACTATCAATAACAATTAAGTTACAAATATAAGTAAAGAAATTACGATAGTTATAAAAGCATTTGGATAAAAAATCCATCTAAATAATCAAATTCAGATGGATTCCATTTGTATTATAAACTACTATCTAATTCTCTTTTTCAGGAGATAAATATTTATAAACCAGCCCTGCCAATACAGCTCCAATTATTGGTGCAACCCAAAACAACCATAATTGATCCATTGCCCAGTCTTCTGCAAAAAACGCCTGACTTGTACTCCTTGCCGGATTAACTGAAGTATTGGTTACCGGAATACTTATTAAATGGATTAATGTTAGCGATAACCCAATTGCCAGTCCGGCGAAACCATTAGGAGCTTTTGAATGTGTTGCACCCAAAATAACGATCAAAAACATAAACGTCATTACAACTTCAGTTAGTAAAGCAGCATACATACCATATCCTCCGGGAGAATGCTCTCCATAACCATTAGAGGCAAAGCCACCTATTTCAAATCCTTCTTGTCCGGTGGCAATAAAATATAAAATTGTTGCACCGGCAATTCCACCCAAAACCTGTGCGCCGATATAAGGAAGCAGATCTTTTTTATCAAAACGACCACCAGCCCAAAGACCGAAAGATACTGCCGGATTAAAATGAGCTCCAGAAATATGCCCCACGGCATAAACCATCGTTAATACGGTTAAACCAAATGCCAAAGCTACACCGGCAAAACCAATTCCTAATTCGGGAAACCCCGCTGCCAATACAGCACTACCACAGCCACCAAGAACTAGCCAAAGTGTACCAATAAATTCTGCTACTAATTTTTTCATTTTAAATAAAGTTTAGTTAAAGAAGAAACATATTAACAACCCTCTCGATTATTAATGGATTAAATTTAACGAAAAAAATCTATTTAAAGTTGATAAGTACAGCCAATTTCGATATTACTGCTATTATATCCATTATTTGGCAAAGTAATATTAAGGTTAGAAACATGCCTAATGCTAATTCTAAAATCTAATAAAAACTTATCTATTTTAAAAGATGTACCCAATCCAAAAATATCTGAAAAAGCAAAACCTGCATTCATTCTTTCTGTATCCGTATCAGAATACATGGGCCCTACACTCCCAATAGCATAGGTACTAAAAGTTTTAGTAATTTTAAATCTTGTGATAAGACCAAGATTTAAAACATATTCATTGATATTCTTTTTCTTGGTAAATTCTTCTCTTTTCTCTAAATAATCATCACCGTCTTCCGGTTTTACATAATATTTATTCAACAATTGATGTTCTGCCAGATAATAGCTCGGTTCAGCATTCACTTCAAAACTCCACTTTTTACTTTCCTTTAATCTATAATTTATTTGAATTTTATAAAACCATACGTCATAAGAATAATCCTTAGAATCAAAAGGAAAACTCTTCTGTGTTCCATAACCAACGTTAAAACCCAGCCTTACCTTATTAAACTTCTGGATTTCTTCTTGGGCATTTACTTTAACAGAAATGATTAAAATCATCCATAACAACAAACTAAAAACATTGTTTTTCATCTGTCAAACTTAATTAAATGAATTCTCTTTTATCCATGTATTGTAAAATTTGGCAATCTCAATTGGTGTATTCAATTCCTGATTCTCTATTTTTAACAATAACTCAGGACAATCTTTAAAATAAATTTGTAGCTTTTTTTTCTTTAAACCAAACAGTCCTTGAGTAACTCTTTGTAAATAGTTCTCATCCATACGTTTAAACAATAGAATTTGATCGATATAATCCGATTCAGGATCTGTGATTTCCATTTGATATAGAGTAAGGTATCCTTTCAGATCTACTTTTAAAAATTGCTTTTCACCAACAGTTGTTTCGCTTATGTATGTTTCATCAATTAAACTACCACTAATTTCTATCCATATACTTTCAAACTCCCTGTTTCCTTGCTTGTAACCTAATATTTGAAGAGGACTGTATTTTCTTTTGTTGTTAGCGTTTTTGAAGTAAATCTTTTTATACAATTTTCCAAAAGGTGGAGATTTTCTATCCTTTACAAGCCCTACAATGGTATCATTACTATTTGTAATAATACACCCTGATTCATAGCCCTTCTGTGCAAAAAAAATCATTGGAAATACAATAAAAGTAGTAAAAATCAGAAATTTAAATCTTACCATTTTTTAAGATTTTTCAAAAGCTTACATTTGGAGATACTCACTTTTCTGAATTATCAATTTCTTTCTTGATCACCGCAGGATTACCGGCAACCATCACATTATCAGGAATATCTGTTACAACAACAGAACCGGCAGCAATAACAGCACCATTACCAACAGTTACTCCCGGACAAATAATTGCCCCTCCTCCTATCCATACATCATTGCCTATTGTTATTGGTTTGGAATATTCAAGCAATGAATTTCTTGTTTTTATATCTAAAGGATGGGTTGCAGCATACAATTGAACATTTGGACCAATCATAACATTGTCACCAATTTTTATTTCAGAAGTATCCAAAATACAACAGTTAAAATTGATAAATACTTTCTTACCCAACTTGATATTAGAACCGTAATCGCAATAAAAAGGAGGTTCTATCCAGAACATTTTATCATAAGAACCTATCAAATCCTTCAACAACTTATTGCGTTCTTTGATCTGATTATCTGGCAGATTATTGATCTTTTGGAATTTTAACCGGGCTTTATATCTTTCCTTTGACAGAACTGGATCCATTGGATCATATAATTGTCCGGATAACATTTTTTCTTTTTCTGTCATTTAACTGGTGATTAAAAACTACACTAAAAATTACTTCTTTATTCTTTTCACAAGATCTTCTCTTGCTATTATTAATTCACGTCCAAGTGGTTTTGCATCCCTGTATGTTTGTGTACGAAGACTAAGATCTCCGGAAGGGATTTGAAAAGGGCCTGTATACTTTTTACCAAATTTAACCGGGTATGTATTATCGATAGAGTAGAAAATTTCTGTATTCGGAATTGAATTCTCTAACTTACACATTACAACATCATCTTTTTTATATACGGTTACTGTAGGATCAAAAACAGCTTTTGAAATATTATCTCCTTCTTTGTCAAAACGAACCATATTCTCCTCTGTTCTTCTTACAAAATCATCCCAGTTCTTATCTTTTTTCTGACTCCACAAAGTTTCTGCTAAAGCAAAAGCCCTTGGGTAAGTCATATAATACGCAAATTGTAAGGTAGGTACAGCCTCTGTCCACAGGTTACCTTGACCTCCTAAAATATATTTTGGGTTTACTCCCTCAGGTACAGGTTCAAATTCATAGGCCTTTTCCAGACTAAGACTTGCATAAATTTTGTTTTCAACTGTTATATCTCCCTGCATATAATCTAAATAAGCATAGGTAGTTGGTGTCATTACAGCTTCATGTCCCATTTTTGCCGCTTCAATTCCACCTTTCATTCCTCTCCAGCTCATAACAGCTGCACCATCAGCCAAACCTCCTTCAAGAATTTCATCCCAGCCTATCATTTTTTTACCTTTTTTACTGATGATCTTCTCTACTCTTTTTACAAAATAACTTTGCAGTTCATGGCTATTCTTTATATTATTTTTTTTCATGAATTTCTGCACTTCAGCATTTTCTTCCCAATAACCATGATAGGCCTCATCTCCACCCATATGGATATATTCACCAGGAAAAAGCTGAGCTACTTCTGTAAAAACCTTGTCAATAAAATTATAAACATTTTCATCAATAGGGTTTAATGTATTCTCTACAAGCATTTTAAATTTTCCACCTCCATACCATTCGGAAAATTCATTTCCCGGACTTACATATTTAGGTTCTTTCTTTACTGAAAGTTCAGGATAGGCAGCTAATGCTGCCATGCTGTGACCGGGAAAATCGATCTCCGGTACAATCGTAATATTTCTATCGGCTGCATAATTTACAATATCTTTGATCTGCTCCTGCGTATAAAAACCTCCATATGTTGCTTTTTCTCCCGGTTTTGGTTCAGAAATATCTGAACCAAATTTACCATGGCGTTCAACCCTCCAGGCTCCTACTTCAGTTAATTTTGGATATGATTTTATTTCAATTCTCCAACCCTGATCATCCGTTAAATGCCAGTGAAAAACATTGAATTTATACTCAGACATTTTATCTAAATACGCTTTGATCTCTGCTACAGTGAAAAAATGACGGCTCACATCTAACATCAAACCTCTCCAGCCAAATCTTGGATAATCAGTAATTTCACAACCCATAATTTCAAAAGATTTGGTCTCAGAATTTGCTGTTTCTAATGGGATCATTTGCTTTAGGGTTTGAATAGCATTGAAAATACCTGCCGGTTCGTTTGCAACAAGATTAATTTCATTTTGATTCACTTCCAAAGTATAACCTTCTTTACCAAGTTCAGCATTTTTATTTTTAAGAAGAGATAACTGAATCTTTTTTCCTTTTTTATTGGAATTTTGTATGGCTACATTTAAATCTGACTGAGACAGAAAATATTTAAATTGCTTAGCATATTCTATCACATCAGCGTTATTTGAGTCTAAATAAAGACTAACACCATTCTCTAATATAAATGAATTGTGTGTTGATGAAAAGTTAACAGGTGTTGGAATTATTGCATGTTGCCCAAAAGACTGGTAAAAAAATGCAAGGAATACAAATGATAAAATAATTTTTTTCATGGTTTAGGGATTAAAGTATTAAGATAATCGGTTTTTATTAATAATTAAGGTTCAATGATAGTATATTAAAACCAAGTAATTAAATGAAACAGACCAATAGTATAACTTTATAGACATATCAACAAAAATAGAGGTTTTTTATTAAATAGAATAAAAAACCTCTTCTGTTTTATTAGTTCACATTAGCCAAAATCTATACGAAAATGACCTACGTAATTTTCAACTTGATTCTATTTTTTTTATAAATTTAATAGGTAAGTCCATAACCGAATGGAAATAATGGATCCTTTGAATCATACGGCACGTCTTCCAATTGATTTTGTACTGCCTCCCATGTTGATGGTAATTCAAAAGGCATTTTTCCAGTAGGTTTAACCTTACCAAAAATCAATTCAGCCAAAACCTCATCAGATGTTCCAAATTCAGCCATTAATGCAGAGGCCTTTTCATTGATCTCTGTAAGAATTGCCGGTCTTTCCAAGTTAATTACCACAATGGTTGGCTTTTGCTCTATCAATTTAAATATTTTTTCTTTTTCTTCATCATTAAAATATAATCTTCCCTGATGAAAGAAGCTTTCTAAAAAATAATCCGTCCTTTCTTCGTACGGAGTTCTAATTCGAGTTAAAATAACATCTGCTTCCGATGGGTCATTTACAACTTCACCATATTTATTCATTACTTTGGGATTTAACATTCCATCCGTGTAGATTTTAGTTCCTTTTGGTAAAGGCAATATTCCTTCATTTTTAAGCAAAACTGCTGATTTAGCCTGAGCAATTTTACCCTTTTCTCTAAATTCTTTCTTTCCTGCAACATTTAATGCTTTTTGCTCATCAAGATACGGATCATCAAATAGACCAAGAATAAATTTATCTCTTAAAATTCTTTTTACCGACTCATCAATTCTTGATTCAGAAATTTGCCCTGATTTTACTAACTCAGTAATGAATGCTGGATTGCTTTCACCCCCAAATTGATCACATCCGGCATCTATTACTTTTTTTGTTCTTTCAATTGGCGTTAAATTTTCAACACCCCATGCTCTTCCTTCTCCCAATTTACCCTCTGAAATAATATTCCAATCTGTACATATAACACCCTCAAACCCATAAGTATTTCTTAACAGATCTGTGATGATTGTTTTATTAAATGCCATAGCAACATTTTCATCCGTTTGATCCATTGGAATACCGTAATATGGCATTATTTGAGCTGTTTTTGCAGGAAAGGCTCCTTTTACAAAGGGAATTAAGTGATAATCAAAATTATTTCCTGGATACGCCTGCTCCTTTCCATATGGGAAATGTGGATCTTCTCCATCAGCCTGTGGACCACCACCCGAAAAATGTTTGGTCATACAAGCCACACTTAAAGAACTTAATGAATCTCCCTGAAACCCTAAAACATAAGCTTTCGTCATCATTGCAGAGAGGTTTGCATCTTCTCCAAAAGTACCATTGGTTCTCCCCCATCTTGGTTCAGTTGAAAGATCGGCCATTGGATGCAAAGCCAGTTTTATCCCAACAGAATTATATTCCTGTCTGGCAATATCACCAAACTCACGAACTAACACCGTATCTCTTGTTGCTGCCAACCCCAGTGATGAAGGCCATTGTGAAAATGAAGGTGTGAATATTGCTGCTCCAGGATTATTTTCGGTACCATGTCGTGGATCTGTAGCAATAGTAATTGGGATTCCCAATCTTGTACGTTCTGCCAGTTTTTGTATATTGTTATTATATCTGGCAAGAATATCTGCATCATATGAATGAACTATATTAAAACTGTTCATTTTCTTCTTTGCAATCATTTCAGAACTCGATGGCATCATCGTCATAAACATAATATCGAAAGGATTTTTTGCGAAAAAAGGTTTATCAATAGGGTTACCCTCCGGAGTCATACCAATCATAGTTACAAACATGGTTCCTGCCTTTTCTTCCATATTCATTTGACTAATGAGATCATTCACTCGATCTTTAACTGTTGCACCAGTATCTTCATAGATATCCAATTTACCATTTTTGTTCAAATCTCGAAATGTCTTTCCTTCAATTGTAATTTCTTTGGCTTCTTCCCCTAAAAGAGCATAATTTTCATCTATTGCGTTAGATTTTTTTACATATAAAAACACACCTGCAACTAAGATGATAACAATAATAGCCAATACTACATAACCGGAAATTTTTAATATTTTTTTCATATTTCTTATTCTGTTATTTCGATACAATATTATGAAAATTAATTAATGTGTACAAATCACACAATAATTTTTTATATTTTAGCAAAAAAAATAAAAAGGATGTCGTTCAAAAAACAATTCAACATTGATAAATTACTTCCCGGTCAGTCGATAGACTGTGTCATTATTGGATATGACCTTGAAGAATTGTACATACTCGTCCTTAAATGGAAAGAAACTGATAATTGGTCTTTACCAGGCGGATTTATTTATATTGATGAAGATATGGATAGCGCTGCAGTTAGAATTCTCAAAGATAGAACAGGCCTGGAGATGCTTTTTTTAGATCAGTTTCATACTTTTGGAAACAAGGATCGTCGAAGTAAAAATAATTTAACTAATAGTTTAGAAATAATCAACAGGAACAAAGAGCTAATGCAATGGTTCAAACAACGATTTATCAGTACCGGTTATCTTTCTTTGGTAAACATTGACAGATGCAACCCAAAACCTGATGTTTTTAGTGATGCATGTGAATGGAAACCAGTTAACAAACTACCCAAACTAATTTTTGACCATGATGCTATTGTAAAAAAAGCACTGGAACACATACGAATTCATCTTAATTATCTACCTGTATTTATTTCACTGTTACCTGAAAAATTCACCATGAAAGCTTTGCAAAAATTATACGAATCCATCTTACAAAAAAAACTGGATCGTGGTAATTTTCAAAAAAAAATGCTAAAGATGGGTGTTTTTATTCGTCTTGAAAAGCAACTCGATGGTGGCGCACACAAAGCCCCGTATCTATATAAACTTGATAAGGAAAAGTATAGAGATTTGAACACTAAAGATATTGGAATATTCTCTTGATTCAAAATATACATCTCTAAAAAACAATATCTTAACGAATAAGCACTTCTTGTAAAACAATAATATAAGATACTTCTTTAAAGTGTTTCTTTTAACCATTTTTTAAATTCACGATGCCAGACCAAAGAATTTTGATAATCTAAAACCCAATGATTTTCATCGGGAAAATATAATAACTTACTTTTTATTCCTTGCAATTGTGCTGCCTGAAATGCCTCTAAACCTTGCCCAATCGGAACTCTGTAATCTTTACCTCCCTGAATGATCATGATTGGGGTATTCCACTTTTCAACATGCTCTACCGGATTGAAAAGGGTATAGCTTTTTTGAGCAGCTTTATTGTCTTTTTCCCAATAAGGGCCACCCAGATCCCAGTTTACAAAAAACAATTCTTCTGTGGTTCCGTACATACTTTTTTCATTAAAAATCCCGTCATGAGAAATAAAAGTTTTAAATCTTTTTTCATGAAAAGCAGCCAGATAAAACACAGAATAACCACCGTAACTTGCTCCAATACAACCCAATCTATCATTATCAACATAAGGCTCTTTCGCAATATCATCAATTGCCGATAAGTAATCCCGCATGTTTTGTCCGCCATAATCTTTACTGATTTGCTCATTCCAGGCTACACCATAACCCGGCATTCCTCTACGATTAGGAGCAATAATAATATATCCATCTGCAGCCATTAACTGAAAATTCCAGCGATAAGAATAGAATTGACTCAAGGCTCCCTGAGGGCCCCCCTGACAATATAAAATTGTTGGATATTTTTTATTTTGGTCAAAATTTGGAGGATAAATTACCCAGGAAAGTAAATCTTTTCCATCTGTTGCTTTCGTTATTCTTTTTTCAATTTTACCCAGACTTAAAGCATTATAAATTGCATCATTTTCATGAGTCAGTTGATCCATTTTACCGTTTTTTAGATCAACAGAATATAACTCAGGAGCATGATTCATATCTCGTCTGGAAACTATCATTTTATTTTTATGATGACCTACAATACCATTTACATCAAACTGACCATTTGTAATTTGTTTTGGCATTGCCGAGTTAGAAATTGCAATTTCAAATAGCTGAACCGTACCCAGAACCGGAGCATTGAAGTAAATTTTATCCCCTTTATTATTCCACACAAAACCATTAACCGTTCCATCCCAGTTTTTTGTAAGATTGATATCCTTTCCTTTTCTTCTAACAATTATATCATTTTTATCTGCCTCATAACCATCTCTTTTCATTTGCAACCAGGCCAATTCTCCTTTTGATGAAAAAGAAGGAGCGACATCATAACCTTTATTATAGGCAGTTAGATTTTTTGTTTTTTTTGTTGCCAGATCATATTCATAGATATCACTATTGGTGGTTACTGCATATACTGTTCCCTCATATTTTTTAGCTACATACAGCACTTTTTTACTATCGGGACTCCAAATATAATCTTCTGAACCTCCAAAAGGTTTTTGCGGACAGTCATATGGTTCTGCTTGCATCAGGTCAATTTCACCATCCTTAGATTTAATAAAAACATGGCTAAATAAACCATCTTCCCAGGTATCCCAATGCCTGTAATTTAAACTTTCATAAATTTTTACATTAGATTGAGGAACATCCTTATAATGATCCTGACCCGTAACCGAATTGATCTTTACCTCCTTGGTAAATAATTCATATTTCCCATCAGGCGATATTAATCGATTGGATATTAGATTTTTATAATCTTTTATCCATTTGGCTTCACCTCCGTTTAAAGGTAAAATAAATGTTTTTTTATTTCTGTTATTTTCTTTTAGATCAACCTTTGAAACATTATAAATAACATTTTGCATATCATCGCTCAAACCTACTGCAGATACTCTGTTAAGTGTGATCAACTGCTCAGGAGTCATGACTTTTTGTGCATAAGAAAAAGTAAAAGAGATGAAGAAGATAAGGAGTAGAATTATTTTTTTCATATGAGAATAATTTTGGTTTTAATTTCATTTACTAATAGTGAATAAAAGTACATAAAAAATAGTAAAACCTAAATAAAAGAATCTATTTTATCAATCGAAATATCATTGATGCTCGTACGATACAAATGCAAAATTATTTCCATTTGACGACCAGAAAGGAACATTAATTGATTCCCGTTCACCAGTAAATCTACATCCTGTTCTAATCGTATTATTTTAAGATCAAGTAATTTTATGCTTACTTTATTCGTTGCAGGATGATCCTCGCAGAACCAAAATAAGAAGTGATAAATCTTAAAATGATTTAAAAACTCTGGCAAGAGAGAAGCCTGGCGCATCTACTTGCAGATCTAAGAAATATCCAAAAGGAGTCTGGGAGACTTCATAACCAACATTCTCTAATCTTTCCTCTACATTATCGAAAATCCTTTTTGAAAATTCAGGATCAGCCTTACTTTCAGATAAATGAGCGAATGAATGTAATACAACTTTCTTTGTATTATTCTTGCCACAAACCCACTTTATATTCTTTAAAAGTTTTTTTGCGACTTGTGATTCTCTTTCCTGATCTTCTTCCTCTACCTGAATAAAAGCCGTCTGAACATTTTCAAATGAAGCCGACTTATCATTCACCTCCACACTTTCTAAAGTTTTAGAAGTTGGTGTATAGGCAAATACTTTACAATAAATCAGAAGGACTTTCATGGTTTGAAAAAACTAAATATTAATGATCGCAAAGATTATCTCCTCCTAAGAGCTGATCTGCCAAATATTTTTCAACAAGCACCGCAGGATCCTCAGAGTCAATTCCCATAAAAACCTCGATATTGTGATGTGTAAAAATATCTTGTGCCTTTTGACCCATACCACCTGAAATTATGGTACTAACTCCTTTTTCAGCTAAAAACCTAGGATAAGTTCCCGGCTGATGAACCGGAGGTGTATAAAAAACAATATTTGTAATTTTTTGATCTTCTGTTTCAACAACAGCAAATTGTTCACTATGTCCAAAATGAGCACATAATTTCTTATTAATTGTAGGTACTGCAAATAACTTTTTCATCGATTAACAATTGATTTTATGAAGCAGCAAATATAGCTAATATCCCCATAAAACAAGATAAATTTATAGCTACTATTACACCATTCTATGTTCCATAAGAACAGTAAATTTTAATACTTTTGCGGAACAAATGTTTGATCCGTAAATGGTGGCCGAATGTAGCCTTTATCCATTTTTCTTGGCGGAAGTTCAATTATTTCGTGTTCCACTTCCTTATAATCGATCGTACTTAAAAGATGGCTGATACAATTTAGTCTGGCAATTTTTTTATTATCCGCAGGAACAACAAACCAAGGTGCCTGTTTAGTATCTGTGTACTTAAACATTTCATCTTTTGCTTTGCTGTACTCCAACCA
Source organism: Flavobacteriaceae bacterium (assembly GCA_029939235.1). Lineage (GTDB taxonomy): Bacteria > Bacteroidota > Bacteroidia > Flavobacteriales > Flavobacteriaceae > Lutimonas. The sequence continues at coordinate 3,797 of JAOZTG010000024.1, read as the reverse complement.
TTTTTCACGAGATTCCAAATCCATTGGACTCAATTTCCAACGCTTTGTCGGATCATCGATTCTTGATTGAAAACGACGTTCCTGCTCCTCATCAGAAACTGAAAACCAGTATTTTACAAGAACAATTCCTGAACGGATCAACATTCGTTCAAATTCAGGACAAGTTCGCATAAACTCACGATATTGTTTTTCTGTACAAAAATCCATCACATGCTCAACACCGGCTCTGTTGTACCAACTTCGGTCAAATAAAACCATTTCACCGGCGGCAGGTAGATGGGGAACATAACGCTGAAAATACCATTGGGTTTTTTCCCTGTCGGTTGGAGTGCCTAGTGCTACCACTTTACAAACCCTTGGATTCAAACTTTGTGAAATTCTCTTGATAACTCCACCTTTTCCTGCAGCATCACGACCTTCAAATAAAACAACAACTTTTAGTCCTTCATGTTTGATCCATTCCTGAAGTCTTACTAACTCTATCTGTAATTTTGCCAGTTCTTTGTTATACAGCTTCTTATTTATTCTCCTTTTGTCCCTTTTTTCAGGTTCAATACTTTGTGAATTGGGTTGTTGATTGTCAGCGCTCATGAATGTTTTTTTTAAGAAATTAAAGTTAGGAAAAAAAACAATCAAATAAAAATGTAATTTAAATTGATTGTTTTGTTAGATTCAGACCAACAATTCCATTCAAACTATACTGAAATTTAAATAAACCAGTAACATTCTATCTGATTGAGAAAAAAATAAAACCATTCACCTAAGGAGAATGGTTTTGCAATTGTGAGGGAAAATCTTATTATTTTTTTGCTTCAACAGCAAACGCATCCAACGGATCTTCAAAAGCAATGAAAATGACACAAGGCTCCTTACTTAAACATTTTGCGGTATGTTTTTTATTTGAGGGCCCATAAGCATATGACCCGGTTTCTATCACTTGTGTTGTTTCATCTTCATAAGTTACACTTAGCTTTCCAGACAGCAATATCATTCGTTCCGGTGAACTATGCCAGTGATTTGGAACAGCAGATCCACCCTTTATTTTAAATAAAATATCTACATTTTTTTTTGAGGGATCACCATGTAAAACTGCAATATTACAGCCGTCTGGCATAAATGAAGGGCATGGACCCCATTGTAGATCTGTATCATTAATAGTTTTTACAATTGATTTTTCAATATCTATTTCATCTCCTTTTTGAGAAAAAATTGTAACAGATATCAACAAAATTGATATTGACAAAATGTGTTTAATAATTGAAATTTTCATGATTTTTGTTTTTGAAATTAATATTTAATGATTGTTTTTAATTGAAATTATTTTTATCGGGGTTGATAATCCAGATCCAGACCCAGCATTCCTTTTGCAAGAATCTCTCTGGTTAAATAACTATTTGAAGGATGGATTTTCCCTAATCGTGCATCACGGAATAAACGTTCAAATCCTGATTTTCTGGAAATTCCGTAACCTCCCATAATATCCATTGCTCTATCTACAATTCTCCAGGAACCTTCAACAGCATGGCATTTGGTTGCCACAATTTTCACTCCCCAGGCATGACCATAATCTTTACCTTCACTCCATTCACGAGCAGTAGTATCTAAATGAGGTCCAATACCCTCCATTTCCAAAATCATCTCAGCAACATCATGTTGGATACCTGAATGATAAGCCATTGATGGTCGATACAATGACATTGATTTTTTATAAGGCAAAGTTTCTAAAACTATATCCACAACCCGTTGAGCTATTCCGTAATATACATTTCCAAACCCCAATAGGCCCCATGCAAAAATTCCTAATATAAAACTATCCATTCCTTTAAATCCTGTTGGCAGCTTTCTTACAATATATTTATCAGGAATAAAAACACCATTCAAAATAGTATCATCCGAACGAGTTGCTCTCATTCCCATCACATCATCCCATGTTTTTTCAATTTCATAATTATCTGAATCTCTCGGCATATACGCATGGATAATCATGGGATTATCGGGATCTGAATTATCTTGTCCGTGAAAACCCAAATAATCCCATACTGGAGTTAAACTACCAAACATTTTATGTCCGGTAAATTTATATCCTCCCTCAACTTTTTCAGCTTTACATGTAGAATATAATACAGGAGAATCATTTCCTGCTTCACCATGACCGGCAGCAAAAACTTTTCCTTTTCCCGCTTCTTCCAATAACCACTCCATAGATGAATCCCCATTTCTCCAAAGATCAGCAACCAAACCTGCCCAATAAATATGCATATTTAATGCCAGTGCTGTAGGTGCAGCATGATAGGCCAATTTCCTTGTTAATTCTCCACATTCAGCCAAGGACATTCCATACCCTCCAAATTCTTCTGGTACAGAAATCAATAGATATCCTGCAGCTTTAAGCTCATCAAAGTCTTCCTGAAAAAATAGATTATTTGCATCATAATGAGCAGCCCTTTCCTGACATTTTTTAAATACAATTTCCAGATTTTTTAAAAGCTCTTCTTTTTTAGTTAGTGTTTCAATCATAATTCTTTTTTTAAAGATTAATTAGTGATTTTTACTTTTCATACATATTTAACTATTAATTGATTTTAATAGATTGTATACCTGAAATTGGGATGAAATTACCCTCCCAATTCAGCCATTCTTTTACCTACATGTTCCAACACTTCATTAAGTTCTTTTTCAGGACTAAATTCAATAAATTTCAAGTCTTCTTCAACTATAGCAGTATGCCCTTTCGGCCAGTAAAATATATCGCCTGTCTGGGATACCTCCTCAGATCTGTCATCATTGATAATACGTATTGCACCCTGAATAATATAGCCCCAATGTGGGCAATGGCAACTATTATTCTTCAGTCCATGTAATAAAGGTGTAAAATCAAATCCTTTGGGTAATTCATTAAAAGCAATGGTCATACCTCCATATCCACGTATGTTTCTCAAAACAGAATCTGATGTTTGCATCATAATTGGGATGTCATTTTTATTGATCTTCATAATATAATTGGGTTTAAAATTGATTAAATAATTAAACAGGTTAATTCTATTGCAATTTTAGCTCAATACAAAGAGTGCAACTTGTACCATTTTTGCAGTTGATAGGAATAAAATGTAAATAGTAAAAAAAGCATGTATTATTGTTGCATATTAAACGAATATTCACGTGTACTTTGTTTATTATCAGTAATATATATTCTGCATTAAGATAAAGAATATTTATACGTTGAAATCACTTTCTAATCCATAGAAAAAGAAAAAAAGTTGTCAAAAAATGACAACTTTTTAAATAAATAATAAAAACAATTACTTATACTAAAATTTCGTTCTATACTCACGAACCATTCTAATTGGCAACATAAAAACTTCTCCTTCTCGTTTTGAAGTATGACTTACTTTTTTGTAATTTAACCTACTTTTTAAATAAGATTCGGCTTTTACATTTGGTGAAGTCACAGAAAGGATAACAATCTCCTGTTTTGCATTCACAGTGAAAAGTACTTCAGCCTTACACTCATCCTTGTGATAGTCATAAGGACAGTCATTACCAATCAGGTCAATAATTTCAGATCTTAACTGCGAAGTTGGTTTTACCGGATCAATTGTTGCAGCAGAAACATTCATTGCAAATAATGCAAATGCGATAATTAAAATTTTTAAATTTTTCATGATAAATATATTTAGATTAGACAATAATTATTCTGTTGTAAGGTATTTAAACATATTAATAAGGATTTTTAATAATTCTTATTGGCAGTCTAAATACTTGATTGATTTCATAAGGAGTTTTACTTACTTTTTTGT
>JAOZTG010000293.1 GCA_029939235.1 Flavobacteriaceae bacterium | reverse complement strand
AGTTTGTTTTTGAACTATTTAGTTGAATTTTTGGTAAATCATTACTAAGTCCAAGGTCTAACTGAACCACTTTATTCTTAGCTTTTTCCAGTGCCTTTTTTTTCCAAAAGTCATATGTGAAAACACCCAGTAAAGGTACAGTTGCAATACCTTTTAATGCATCACGTCTTGATATTTTGTTTTTAGAATTGTCTTTTGAATCTTTATTCTCCATTACTTATTCTCCTGTATAATTTTATTAAAAAGTTTTTTCTGTTCTGCCATTGCTTTTATCGTATCAGCCGGATGTGTTCTGCATTCCAAAAGAAGCCATCCACCATACTCCATGTTTATTAATAATTCCAACAGTTTTTTATATGGATAATCCGTACTGTCTAATTCCCTAATGTGAACTGTGTTGCCAAAGCTATTTTTTAATAGATTAAAATTGTATTCAAAGCCTTTTCCGGCTAGATCTTCCTGATTACAATTCCAACAAGTTCCAACATTGGGATGGTCAGCAATATCCATGATGTCTTTGATTATTTCAGGATTTTGTGTGCCTTTTCCGTGTACTTCCAGTCGTATTTCCTGTCCATAGTCTGCGCCATAAGCAGCAACTTCATTGAGGGCTTTAGCTATTTGCTCAATTGTTTGTTCTTTTGAAACATCCGGGTGTAAATGGTTTGGCCTGACTTTTATACCTGATCCACCCACATCATGGCTTAATCTTATAAATGCTTTGGTGTTTTCAATTGCTTGTTTTAAAAGTGCAGGATCTTTTTGATCATATTCTTCAGCACTTCCAAGACCGACTAATTCTACATTGCTATTTTTAAATATTTTTTTTACTTCTCGTCTTTCCTTTTTGCTAAGTGTTATTTCAACTCCATGCGCATGTGTAGAACGGAGTTCCACTCCCTGTATCCCTGATTTTTCACAATTGCTTATTATTTCAGGGATAGTCCAATTTTTAGCCCATAGATAAGTTACTAAACCAAGTTTCATTCGTGGGTCTGTACTTAAAATATTTGCAAAACTTGACAATGGTAAACTTGATAAAACTATACCAGATGATAAAACACCTTTTAGAAAATCCCTTCTATGTAGGTTGTCTTTACTCATAGCTGTCGTTTTTTTAATTTGTAAATCAACAAGTCAATCCCAACAATTTTACTTGTAGGAAATAATGCTATAATTAAAAACGCAAATAGTTCAAACAGGTTTTTATCAATAAATGTATAGCCATCAACAAAAGGCGGAATGGCTATATAATAAAAGAAAATTAATAATGCACCAAAAAATGCTGCCCAGGTAGAAAATAAACCAATTATTAAACTCAGTCCAATAAGTATTTGTCCTCCAATATTAAGAAAGTCAACTATTGCTAAAACAGTTTGATTATCAGCCATAAGCTGGAATAAGTCAGCAAATATCCAATTCGATTGTAATAAAAAGGCTGCTGAAGTCCAATTGGGATCAAACAATTTATCAAAACCTGCTTCAAGGAAATGATAACCAATCACCAATCTTAATAATACCAAAACAATAGTTTGTGTTTTAGAATATTTTATATTTTCTTTCATTTATTTTACTTTATATGAATGTTATACTTCTGCTTAAACCATATAACCAAATACATACCACGAGATTTACTTTTTCTTTAAAAAACAGGTAAACCTATGGCATTTTGTAACTGTAAGGTATCTGAATCGTCTTATTTTAGTTTTTCCCCAGTGATTTGTTGTGGAAATTCAGTAATTATACCTAAATCAATAATTCTTATATTTTTCCATTTCACTTTTACACCTGCAGTTTTCATTTGATGAACTTGTAAAGCAATAAACCCTTCATTGGTAACATCATCAATAAGATTTGCAGCTGGAACACCATTTAGCCAGGTACGTAATGAATTTCCTATTACTTCAATACGCAATTTATTCCATTCATTATGTTTAAATGCTTTTCGTGCTGCTTCATTATTTCGTAAGTCATAAAGCCAGCCACGTCTTGCTTCATCGTATATTCCAGCACTCCATGATCTGTCAGAAGGATCAATCTCTACCTGATATCCATGTACACGGCCATTCATATACGAATCAAAACTATTACTACGGATTTGAATACCGGAGTTCATTCTATCATCTACCAAAAAGTCCAGTTCAAGAATGAAATTTGAATATTTCTTTTTTGTACACAAAAATGTATTTGGAGTATTTTTACCTGTAATACCAACAATCATATTATCTTTCACTTCATATTTAGCTTCTCCACCTTTTTTTTCCCAACCGTCAAGGTTTTTTCCATTGAAAGGGTATTCCCAGTCTATACCTCGTCCGTTTTGAGAAATTAGATTGGTGGCTGCAAAAATTACAGCCATTAATGTAATCATTTTCTTTGTCATCGTTTGAATCTCCTTTTTAATTTATTTTTTAACAAATTTCTGATATTCAGTTTCGAATTGTTCTTTACTTTTTTTACCATCTATGATTTCAATTCTGTAGCTAAATGTAACACTTTCTGTTGGATTTAGTGAGAAATTCAATTCATCTTTACCGTCACTAAATATTTTTTGTCCAAGTGGATTTGCAGCAAATAATCCATAACCACGAGCATGCCAGTAGGTTGGGTAACCCACGTTATCAGGGCTATCCATTATGATTACATTAACATTATTTGATCCTATGATGCTGGAAAGTGCAACCCATTTGGCTCTTTTGCCCCAAACATCTAATCCTTCAATACC
>JAOZTG010000123.1 GCA_029939235.1 Flavobacteriaceae bacterium | reverse complement strand
TTTGAAGGCTTTTGTTTTAATCTCTATTTAAGAAATACTATTCTCCTAAAAACGGATAACGATAATCCGTTGGCGGAACAAATGTTTCTTTGATCGTACGGTTAGAAACCCATCTTAGTAAATTCCATACAGAACCAGCTTTATCATTTGTGCCTGATCCACGAGCGCCACCAAATGGTTGTTGACCAACAACAGCTCCGGTTGGTTTATCATTGATATAAAAGTTTCCGGCAGCATTCACCAATGCTTTGGTAGCCTTGCCAATAACATACCTGTCGCCGCTAAAAATTGCTCCGGTCAAGGCATAAGGACTTGTATTATCAATCACTTTTAAAATATCTTCCCATTCTTCATCTTCATAAACATAGATTGTTAATACCGGTCCGAATAACTCTTCTTCCATGGTAACATAATGAGGATCAGTAGTAAGGATCACTGTTGGACGAATAAAATATCCTTTATCCATACTGTATGTTCCTCCAATAATTACATCGGCATCTTTGTCTTTTTTTGCATCTTCAATAAAACCAGTCAGTTTTTCATAAGAACCACGATCAATAACTGCAGTAATAAAATTAGAAGGATCTTCAGGAGATCCCATTTTCATGGAATCAAGATCTTCTCTTAATTGTGCCTCTACTTCTTTCCACATTGATTTTGGAATATAAGCTCTTGATGCAGCCGAGCATTTTTGTCCCTGATATTCAAAAGCTCCACGGGATAAAGCTGTTGCAACCTGAGCAGCATTTGCTGTTGGATGTGCCCAAACAAAATCTTTACCACCAGTTTCTCCAACAATTCTTGGATAATATCTATAGTTGTTCATGTTGTTTCCAATCATTTTCCAGAAGCTCTTGAATACAGGTGTTGATCCTGTAAAGTGAACTCCTGCAAATTCAGGATTATTCATCACAACTTCTGTAATGGTACTCGATTTACCCGTAACCATATTGATCACGCCATCAGGCAGACCTGCTTCTTTAAATATTTGCATGATCACGTTGGCAGAAAATATTTGTGTACGTGCCGGTTTCCAGATGATCACATTACCCATCATTGCAGGTGCTGCTGGTAAATTTCCGGCAATAGCCGTAAAGTTAAATGGAGTGATTGCATACACAAACCCTTCCAGTGGACGATATTCCATTCTATTCCATATTCCTGCTGATGAACTTGGCTGGTTTTGATAGATATCTGTCATGAATTCAACATTGAATCTGAAAAAATCAATCAATTCACAAGCAGCATCAATTTCGGCCTGACCGATATTCTTTGACTGTGCCAGCATAGTAGCAGCATTCAATTTATCACGATAAGGACCTGCAAGAAGATCAGCAGCTTTTAAAAAGATCGCTGCGCGTTCTTCCCATGGAGTTTCTGCCCATTTTTTACGAGCTTCTAAAGCAACTTCAACAGCTTTTTCAATATGCTCTTTTTCTGCCAAATGAAAAGTGCCTAAACTGTGTTTGTGGTCGTGTGGTGGATTCATTGTTGCCGTATTTCCTGTGCGAATTTCTTCGCCACCGATATATGCCGGAACATCAATACTCTCGTTGTACATTTTTTTGTACATAGCTAATAAGCTGTCACGTTCAGCGCTACCAGGAGCATAATTTCTAACTGGTTCGTTGATCGCTTTTGGAACTTTAAAAAATCCGTTTGCCATTTGTTTTTTATTTAAATTGATTCTACTATTTTTGAGGACGCTAAGATACGGATTTTTAAAATATACCTTAATAATTCAGTAAGGTTTTAAATTAATTATGACATATTTAACAAATATTATCAATATAATAAAATATTAACATGTGTACAGTAACTTTTTTCCCTTTGAATAATGAGAATTTTGTATTAACATCCACAAGAGATGTTCCTTTTTTAAGGGAAAAAGCTGCATTTCCAAAAGCATATAAAGAAGATGGTGTAGAACTATTTTATCCTAAAGATGGAGAAGCCGGTGGCTCGTGGATAGGGAGCAGTGATAAAAAAAGATTGATCTGTTTGTTGAATGGTGGATTTCAAAATCATAAGCAAAAAGATTTTTATGCTAAAAGCAGAGGAATTATTGTTAAAGACCTTTTAAAAGCAGATGATATTTCAATGGCTTGTAAAGAGATCGATCTTGAAAATGTTGAACCCTTTACTTTGGTAATTGTAGAGTGGGATCTTCATTTGTTTTTATTTGAATTTGTTTGGGATGGAGAACAAAAACACTTAAAAATATTACCAAAAGAGCCTATAATTTGGTCGTCGTCAACATTGTATACATCTGAAATGAAAGAATTGAGATTGCAATGGTTTTCTGAGTGGATTTCAAAGTTCAAAGTTCAAAGTCAAAAGTCAAAAGTCAAAAGTTCAAAGTTCAAAGTTGTAAAAGATTTAATTTTGGAGTTTCATCATAAGGCTGGTGTAGGAGATCCAAAAATTGATATTATGATGAAAAGATCAAAAGTTGGAACAGTAAGCATTACACAGGTTTCAAAAAAAGAAGATGATCTGCAATGGAGCTATGAAGAAATTCAATAATATTTTAAATCAAAAAGGCAATAAATGAAACTATAATTCCGCCAATTGTTGCAAGAAAAACATAAAAACTATTCAATAGAACATATTTTATAAAGGTTTTAAACCTTCCCTGTTTATAAAAATTTCTTAAGGCGATAAACAAATAGATCAGGAACAATAGTATTGCCAGTGATATGCCCCAACCAGTCTTAAAAACCCTGTCAAAAAGGATAAAAAATATAAGTAAAATAAAGAAAACCGTTTGTGTATGGAATACAAAAACCAAATGTTCGCTGTAATTGTATTTATTCCTAATGTATAAAAGCACAACGATTAGAGTGAAAACAGGTAGGAGTAAAAATAAAGCAATTGAAATTTTTGAAACAAGGCTGTCTCCATATGATTTTCTAAATGCAGCATCTTCCATGAACTTATTGATGTTTTGTGCTTTTGAAAAATAAAAGATATTCCAGTTATTCACCTTATAGCCTAACTCATTCAAAGCTGTTGGAATATCCACTTCTTCATTTTCCTCATCATATTCCATAAAATCGGTTATTTTATCGATTAAAATATTTGTAGCACTTGATGTGAAATCTTTTTCACTCTTATGGAGATTTACATCACTTTTTTTGATGCTATCTACATTGTAGTCAAAATCAATGGAAAAATCATTTGTATCAGTGGCTGTAGAATCATTCTTTTTATTTTCATCAGCGATTATTGTTTTTAATGAGTCTAATGCATTAGTGAGATCTTTTACCTCAGTTTGCTCCATAGCAATCATTTTTTGTGAATCTTTGAAATTATCAATGGTGCTAAAAAGTCCGATAAGCAGAAAAAAAATAATGGTAATATTTAAATATAATTGAAAAGGATTTACATATTTTTTTCTTTTTCCTTCAATAAATTCTCGGGTAACTTTACCGGGCTTAAAAATAAGAGGAATAATAGTTTTGAAAAAACGATTGTCAAAAGAGAAAAATCCGGTTAAATATTCAGAGAAATAATATTTTAAACTAATTCGGTTTGTATTATTAATTTGACCGCAATTGGGGCAGAAATTATCATTTGTTGAAATCGTTCGTTCACAATTTAAACAGGTGGAACCCCTTTTATCTTTTTTAAATTCTGAAATTGATTTCATCAAAAATTTTCAATAAATATACAACTTAAAAGAAATTTAGTATGAAAAAGGATGTTGTAATTAATTAAAGGTAGCAGGAACCATTAATTGAAATGTTGGTATTTGAACAATAAATTTTTTAGAAGTTGTAAAGTTGGTCATATTGTAAAACCCATTCATTGAACCTGCCGGAGATCTTAGTAAACAGTTGGATGTGTAAGTATGAATTTCGTTGGGTTTTAATATCGGTTTTTCACCAATAACACCCTCTCCTTCAATGATTTCTACATCATTTAGTGAATCGAATATATTCCAGTGTCGACTGGTTAATTGAACCGTATCGTTGCTTTGATTTTCAATGGTAATACAATAGCTAAAAAAATAGAATAGCTGCGATCTTTGAAAGTGCTTTCCTTCAAAATTAGTGCTTATAGATATTTTAATACCTTTTGTTATTTGTTGAATCATCCCTTATGCGTTGATATTTAATGGGTTTACAAATGTAGTAATTATTTTAGAATAGAATAATTTACTTTTTTGAATAGATATAAAAGGCTTTAGAAGTTCAAATTGTTAGAATTTAAAGTTAAGATCAAGTCTGAATCTGTTACCTGATTCCAGATGATTTCCTGTAGTAACAATACCGTTAATAAACCAACTTCTAAAGGTGATATTAAACTGAGAATTGAAATGATAGCGTGCTTTAAATTCATGGCCTTTAAAGTTGCTTGAACGTGTAAATGTAGGAGTTCCCCATCTAATCCAGTCATCCTGTGCAAAATAATCAATTACAGCATATTTTTCAATATGTGCATAAGAATACCCAAACTGAAACTTTTTAATTGAGTACTTTACGCTTCCCACATAACCTGTCTTTTGATCTTTATAAACGTCATCCATATCCGGATGATCAGCATAGTTTTCCAAATTCTGATAAAGATCAGCTCCAAAAATAAAATGATTCCGTTTGTATTGAATACTGCTTGCCCATATTTTATAATCCATAAAAAAAGAACCTTCCGGGATAGGTATGTTTTGTAAGTGATTACCAAAGATAAACCCGGATGAAGCAGTTAGTTTATGATCTTTGATCTTGGGTTCAAATATCAATTGAGCGATGATTATATTACCATCGTCACTAAATTTTTTATTAGATCTGTTGGCAATATAATAACCCAGAACATAAGATAAGAATTGTTCATTGGAAAGATGTAATTTTCCTCCGGTGGAGATGCCTTCCGGTGTAACATCATCATCCCAAAGCATTTCATTTTGCCTCCAAAAAGGCATACTGTTTTTTCCTCCCCATATCCAATAGTTGGAGTAGGTATATTTTAAATAGGCTTTGTCAATAGAAATTTCATCCGGACGAAAATCATCTCCAATGGTTACGTGAGGTGACTGTTGGTTTAATGGATTACCCGATCTTATTCTTCCACCCAGCTCGAAATGTTCATTATAGTTGTATTTAAATCCAAATCGAAGTCTGTATCGCAATCGGTCTCTGTCATCTCTGTAAGAACCATCAGTTCTCCTTGAATTCCTATCTGATTCAGCTCTAAAGCGAAAATCACCATAGAATTTAAATTTCTTTTCGGTTCTGTTTGATTTCGTCTCCTTGTCCTGTGCATATACGGAAGTGTAAAAAATGAATGTGAGTGTAAAAAAGAAGAGTATTCTACCGACCATTATTTTACAAAATATAAAACCAAAAATAATAGATTAAATGCATAATTATTTAACAAATATCCTATTTCAGATAAAGATTTACAGCTGGATCTATTTCAAATAGATAAATGACTTACCTTTTTTTGTGTCTTCGGCGAAATTTGCTATTGTTCTGTCAGTCAATTCTTTGATCAAAGTGTCTCTGCAAGGAGCAGCAATATGATGAATGGCACAGGGATTTTCATCACTGCATCTAGGTAAACCTACAAAACAGGTTTTAAAAGATTCCAGCCCGTCAATACATTCTATAATATCCATTAAATTGTTTGACAATTCCTTTTCGGTTAAATAAAATCCACCATTTGGTCCTTTAGTTGAAGAAATTATTTTTTCCCGACTGAGTGTTTGAAATATTTTGGCCAAAAAGGGAGCAGGAATATCAATTAATTCAGCAACTTTTTTCGATCCTAATTTATTTGTTTTACTGGAATTAATTGCCAGATATAATACTGCCCGTATGGCATATTTACTTTGATTACTTAGCATATTACAAATATATAAAAGATATACATATCTTTTATATGATAATTATCATAAACTATATTGAATTGAAAATTTGGTATGTAAGAGCTTGACTCTGTGTTTTTAGATCAAGTAATTGACAGCAATTACTATCAATAAATATTTCCTCTAGAGTTGAATATAAATCAGATAGGTAACACTAGTAACATAAAATGGTTAATTTTATAACAATTCAGAGACTTTTAAAACCGTAACTTTATCAAAGTAAATTCACTAATCAATTCTTAAAAAAATGAAGAAATCAAATTGGTTTATCAGAGCTTTTGTTGGGATTATTTTGGTAACTTTAGTTGTTACCGATTCATTTGCACAACAAACTCTTGACGATGTAAAAACAGCACGTGGTCTGAATGATCAGGATGTGCTGTCGGCTGTTAAAACGTTCATGCCACGTGGTGGTCGTGACGAGTATTTTTCAATTGTAGGAACAGGAAATTCTGGTACTATGATTGTTTACGGATTACCTTCCATGCGAATTTATAAATATGTAGGTGTTTTTTCGCCTGAACCATGGCAAGGTTATGGTTTTGATGATGAAAGTTCATTGATGCTTAAAAAATCTTCGCTTGACAACAGGATTAGTACTTATGGAGATATGCGTTTCCCTGCTTTTTCTGAAAAAGGAGGAAACTATGACGGGCATTTTGCTTTCTTTTCTGATGGGGCGAACTCTCGTATTGCATTATTGGGATTAGATGATTTTGAAACCAAACAAGTATTGTCAAATCCGTTATACTTAAGTACCTACCCAGGTGTGGCGGTTACGCAAAATACGGAATACGTAATCCAATCAAGTCAATATCCTGCACCGTGGGATAATAAAACAACTTCTGAGTTCAAATCAGGTGTAACTTTTTGGAAGTTTATTGAAGGTGAGAACGTACATAAAAGTAGAATGATCAAAGAAAAATCATTTACTGTTGAATTACCTCCTTATACTTTGGATTATTTTGATACCGGAAAAAGCAGTAGTGATGGTTTATTGATTGGCTTAGCTGATAAAGATGGTAAAAACTATGTATATGTTTTAGATTATACCAAATTGGCTACACTGTCAACTAAAAAAGTAAACGACTTTAACGTAATATCTTTTGAAGATGCCAAGAAAAATAATGCGGTTGGATTTATTGCACTTCCTACTGTTGGTAAAACGGCTAAAGTAGCGCCAAACGGAAAAAATTTCCTTGTTGCTGCCGGAAATAATGTTATTGTATTTGACTTTGCAAAAGTAAAATCAGCTTTAGCTAAAGGTGATGTTATTGCATTAGCTGATGTTCAAAAAGCAAGTGTTGCTATAGGTAATGATGTTATTGATGTAGCGTTTGATTATCGTAAAAATACAGCTTATGCTTCTGCTCATGGCGACAGTAAAATAGTTCGTTTTAATTACAATTCCGGTAAAACGGAAAACGAAATAAAACTAAGTTTTAAACCTAGTTTTTTAATGACTCCTCAAGGTTTGTCAGCTACTCCTCATTCAAACTACCTTACTGTAGTTGATAAAGAAGGTTTATATGAGAATTATCCAAATGTTGGTCCTATTCGTCCAAGTTTTCAGCATTTGATTGATATTTCTTCAGATGATATGGTAGATGTATATACAATGAGTTTGCCTCAGGCAAATGTATATGGTTCAGTTGCGGTATTGCGAACTACCATCAAACCTATTATTCGTTATCCATTAGGAACAAATACTCGTACAGGTGAGATTTCTCGTTATAAAACCGTTGCAGGTCAGGAAAAAATTGAACGTGAAGGCAATAGAGTTCACATATTTGGAACTTTGATTCGTTCACATATTACTCCTGAGATAGTTACCGTTAATGAAGGTGATGTAGTTACTTTCCACCTTACCAATTTAGAACGTGCTGAAGATGAAACTCACGGATTTACTGTTGATACTTATGGCGTTCATGGTAGTTTTGAACCAGGTAAAACGGCTTCTGTTACTTTTACAGCAGACAGACCAGGTATATTTCCATACTACTGTACAGAATTCTGTTCAGCATTACACTTAGAAATGGAAGGGATTTTATTGATTCGTCCAAAAGGACATGTGGATGTAGAACAAGAAGAAGTAGTACTAACTAAAGAACAATTAGAAGAATATAAGGTACTATACGAAGAGAAATTAGTGGTTATTGACCAAACTCAAGATATAATTAATGGAGTAGTTACTTATCTGAAAGAAAATAACTTTGGTGACTATCCTTATGTTGCGGCCTTGGTTGATGATGCGTTTGACCAATTAAAACAGGCAGAAGGTTCTAAAGAAAAACATGAGAGATATGCCAAAGAAGGCAAATACAAACAAGCTTTCTTATGGGCAGAGCAATACTGGCAATATCAGGTAAAAACTGCTGATGTAGGTTTACGTGCTAAGAAACTCTTAGGTGAAAAAATTAATAAATAATAAGTTAAGTCAAAACAAAATTTTCAAACAATGAAAAATATATTAAATAAAAAATATGGCTCACTTTTTATGATGGGCTTGTTTGTAATCACTTTAGGCTTACTTACTGTAAGTTGTGGTGATAAAGACAAAAGCGGCGATGAATACGCCGGCGGAACTAATATTTCTGGAAAACCATTCGGAAAAGAATCTTTTAAAGAAGTAGTAGATCGTAGAGGATTAAATGCTCAAGATGTACTATCTGCTGCAAAAACTTATACTCCTGATAATCTTAAAGAAGAGTATATAGCTATAAACTCTGGTGGACAAGAAGGGAACTTACCCTTGTACACAGTGCCATCTATGCGTATGTTAAAATATGTACCACTTAATACACGTCAACCTTATTCTGGTTTTGGATATAGTGAAGAAACTATGGATTTGATGAGAACGGGTTTTATTGAAGGGCAAGAAATTTTATGGGCAGATACACATCATGTTGGAATGTCAGAAACGGATGGAGTTTATGATGGAAAATGGGGTGTTATTAATGATAAAGCCAATCCAAGATTATTTGTATTTAGTTTAAAGGATTTTCAAGGTAAACAAACCGTAAATAGTCCTATTTATCGTTCCAACCACGGTGGTTGTTTCTTTACACCGGATTCTCGTTACTTTATGGAAGCCTCGCAATATCCATCTCCAATGGATTGGAAATACCATGAATTAAGTGAAGCTAACTTTGAAAAATACTGGAGAGGTGGTCTTACTTATTGGCGTTTTGACAATGATAAAGGAAGAATTCTTGAAAAAGAATCATTCACTTTTGAATTTCCTCCTTATACACAAGATTTATCTGATGCAGGTAAATTAGATTCTTATGGTTGGGGTTT
>JAOZTG010000292.1 GCA_029939235.1 Flavobacteriaceae bacterium | reverse complement strand
TTTAATACAATATTTAAAAGATAAGTCAGTATATACAAGAATAACAAGTAGCAATATAAAAATAATTAATCTTTATACACTAGTTATGCATTATACGAAATTCATATTAATAAGCATTATCATAATGATATTTACAACTAGTTGTAATCAGACAACAACAGAAGAACAATTAATGCCAATGTATATGAGAGATATTGGACATTTTATTGATACGACATTTACAGATTCAACTGACCTAAATTTAATTGTCGATTTTAAGTATATGGATACTATCAAAAAGATTAATGAATGTAGTATGGAAAAATCAATTGAGCTTTATTCCAAAATAATATATTCCGATTCATACACTGAATTTCCCATTTTTGAAGTTAAGAACTCAAACAATTCTGTGTTGATAGTAGGTGATAAAAGCCTATGCTCCACTATTTGGGCTATGTTTCTAATAGATAGAAGTTCTACGACAATTAAAAAGGTTGAAATTTATTATAAAGCAGTAATGTCTGGTTTAGGAGCTGAAATTTCAAATGCTGAATTTGAAGAACAATTCATTAATCTTCCAATCCCAATAAGTGGTCATTCTTTTGGTTTGAAACAAGATGAAGAAATCATCATTCAAGGTGAAAATATTATTAACGGAATTAGTGGAGCAACATTATCAAGTAAAACTGTAATTGAAATATCAAATAAATTAGAAATATATAAGGAATACTTGAACTAACAATGTATTAAAAAAATTAGAGTAAAGTTAATTAATAAGTGAGGGCACATAATTCACTAGTTGAATGTTTTACATTAGGAGGAGTTGGAAATTATTTATGTTTTTAGTAGGCTCAAAAAAACAATACCCTAAAGAAACAATCTAATTAGAATATTTTTATAGAACGTCAATTGCCTATTCATTACTAGACATTGGAATTGTAAAAGATATGGCATTCAATAATAATAAAGCTACCATTGCATTTGCTTTTCCTTTTCCAAATATTCCAATAGCAGTGCAATTGGTAAATTCAATTTATGATCCAATTGATTTACTTGGTGTCGATTTTGGATATGCAATAGTTGTGATGACGGAAGAGGAAAAGGCTAAATTTATGAAAATGGAAGTAGATGGATGGAAAGGATGATATAAAAAATTATAGGTTTAATAAACAATCTCAAACAATGAGAATATTCATTTGGATTTTAATGATTTTTGGAGGAGGTATTTTAGGATACTACCTTGATTCTATTCTATTTCAGAATATTCATACAAATTATATTTTTCATATTTTCAGCTTTTTTACAGGGATATTTATATTGTTTTTAATGATGAAAATAAGTAAAAATACTGGAAGAACACTTGCTAAATATGGACGAAAAGGAGAATTAGAAAGGTTACAAACAAATGTTCTTGTTAATCAAGGCGTCTATAAATATATGAGACATCCTATGCATCTCGGACTATTTCTTTTCCCTATTGGAGTTGCTTTTTTAATTGCTTCCCCTTCGTTTATTCTGATGATTGCTCCTATTGAGATTATTTTTATGCTTATTATGATAAAACTATTTGAAGAACCGGAAGCAATTAAAAAATTCGGAAATGAATATGTCAAATATATGAAGCAAACACCAATGTTTTGTTTTAAAATTAACTGTTTAAAAGAATTATTAAAAGACATTCCAAAAAATAATGCTGAAAAATAAAAACATATTACTAACCGGAGCAACAGATGGTATTGGTAAACAAACGGCCTTTATGTTGGCTCAAAACGGAGCAAATTTAATATTACATGGAAAAAATATTGAAAAAGGAAATCGGATCAAAAATGAGATAACCCAAAAAACCAATAACAAAAATATAAACTATTTTAATGCTGATTTTACTTCTTTTCAACAAATAAAGACACTTTCGACTGCAATTCATAAGCAGTTTCCACATATAGATATTTTAATTAACAATGCTGGAATTTATGAAAATGAAAAAGTTATTTTAGAAAATGGGATAGAGAAAAATTTTATGGTAAATCATCTTGCGAGTTTCTCTTTAAGTCTGCAATTATTAGATCTGTTAAAAAAGGCTACCCATGCCAGGATCATCAATGTAAGTTCGATGATACACGCAGATAGTATTGATTTTGAAAATTTGAATGCAGAGAAGTATTACTCAGGCGATCATGCTTACGCTTTAACAAAATTATGCAATATTCTATTTACTTATGAATTAAGTGCTATTTTAAATGATGAAAAAATCACAGTGAATGCATTACATCCCGGAGTGATCAATACAAAATTATTAAGGGCAGGATGGGGTGCCATGGGTAGTTCAGTTGATGAGGGTGCAAAACGTATTTTTTATTTGGCTCATTCAGCAAAACTTAAAAATATCAGTGGAAAATATTTTATGAATGATCATCCATTAAAATCAGCTGCAATTTCATATAATAAATTGATTAGGAAAAAATTATGGGATTTAAGTTTGAAGTATATGAATAATAATTAGTGTAAAATTTCAAAAAGTCAAAGCAGTTTTCGAAAAATCATGTAACAAAATAAGGGTGGATTTTTGACAACACTCTATATTTCAAAATATTTACCAGTTTCAAAATTTCTATTTTCTCCATAACTTACATAACCTAACTGGTTTGTAACCAATTTCGTTTTACCAATAGTAAAATTAGAAATATTCTCATGGCTATGACCAAATATCCAATAATTAATATTTGATTTTTCAATAAGATCAAATAACTCAGTGGCAAAAGCTTCATTTAAA
>JAOZTG010000291.1 GCA_029939235.1 Flavobacteriaceae bacterium | reverse complement strand
CAAAAAGAGTTCAATGATGATATGAGTTTAGATGAAATGAGAGCTATGACTGATGTAGTTATTGAGCGTGTTTATAATGAAGAAAATATCAATAAACCATTAAAAAAATAATTATGCGTATACTGATAAAACTATTTGCTATTTTTTATGTCTTTACGGGTCTTGCTCAAGGTGGATCCCAAAAAAACAAACCAAAATTAACTAATGACAAGCCTAATGTGATCTTCTTTTTAGTAGATGATTTTGGTTGGAAAGATGTAGGGTATAATGGAACTGAATTCTATGAAACACCTAATATTGACAAGATAGCAAATGAGGGAATGAAATTTAATCAAGCCTATGCAGCACATCCAAGATGTGTTCCATCTCGTTTTGCGATGATTACCGGTAAATATCCTGCCAGAGAAGGTATTCCAGGAAAAGGAGGAAAAGATTCGGGAAAGTTAAAAAGATCAGAATTTGGAATTGCAAAAGCATTTAAAGCAGAAGGGTATGTAACTTTTTTTGCTGGAAAATGGCATTTAGCATCCGCTGAAGTGTATCCAGAAGATCAAGGATTTGATGTTAATATTGGAGGAGGACATGCAGGAGCACCGGGAAGTTATTTCTATCCTTATAATAAATCAAAAAATAAAAATCATCACGCTAAGAAAATGGAAGGTTTAGAAGACGGTAAAGAAGGGGATTACCTTACAGATATTTTAACAACAAAAACACTTTCCTTTATCAAAGAAAATAAGAATAAACCATTTTTTGTTTACCTATCTCATTACGGAGTGCATACTCCTTTTGAAGGAAAGGATAAATACAATAAGAAGTACAAAACCAAACTTAAGAAAAATCCAGTTCCATCGGGACCAGACTATTTGAGAGTTGGTAGCACGGGTGAAACAAAAATAAAACAAGACAATCCTATCTATGCCAGTATGATCCAAAGTGTAGATGATAGTTTTGGTGAAATTACGGATCTGCTGGATGAATTAGGTTTAACCAAAAACACAATAATTGTATTTACATCAGATCATGGTGGTTTGTCAAATAGAGGAAACACAAGAAGATTGGCTACTTCCAACCTGCCATTACGAGCAGGGAAAGGGCATAATTATGATGGAGGAGTTCGTGTACCTATGTTTGTGAAATGGCCAGGTGTGACAAAAAAATCAGAAACAAATTTTTATATTACGGGTACTGATTATTATCCAACTTTGCTTGAAATGACAGGATTGCCATTACGTCCTGAGCAACACTTAGATGGGAAAAGTTTTAAAAACACTTTGACAGGAAATCGATCTATTAATACGGATCGGCCAATTTTTTGGCATTCGCCAGTACCAAGACCTGTTAGTACAGGTGACAGGGCAAATACAGCGGTAAGAAAAGGAGATTTTAAGTTGATAGATTTTTATGAAGAAAACAGACTTGAATTATACAATATTAAAAATGATATTGGTGAAATAAAAAATCTTGCAAATAAGATGCCTACAAAAAGAGATGAACTTTTAAAATTAATAAAAGATTGGAGACAGGATGTTGGTGCAGTTATAAGAACAGAAGAACAAATACTAAAAGATAAAAAGAAAGAAGATAAAAAGAAATAATTAAGTGAGTTAATTAGATTAATTGAGTGAGTTTGGTTTAGAAACTTTGATTGGTTTGTATTAGATCAATCAAAGTTTTCTTTTAAAAACCTCTTTAATTTTAATCAATGAAGCGTATAAAATGATTATTCAAACAATTAATAATTCAAAACCATGATTAAATATATTTTTTTAGTAGTTATAGCATTCCATTTTATTGGAAGTATTGAAGCACAAAATAAAAGACCAAATATTATTTTCTTTTCAATGGATGATCTAAAACCTGAGTTAGGGATCTATGGTCAAACAAATATCAAATCTCCTCATATTGATAGACTTTCAGAACAGGGAGTGGTTTTTGAAAATGCTTATTGTCAGCAGGCAGTTTGTGCAGCATCGAGAATAAGCATTTTTGGTGGACTTAGGCCAGACAGGACAAAAGTTTGGGATCTTAAAACCAATATGCGTGATGTAAATCCAGATGTTATTACTTTACCCCAGTTTTTAAAAAATAATGGTTATGAAACTGTAGGTCTTGGAAAACTGATGCATGGAGCAAAGAATAATGATCCTGTTTCGTGGACGCTACCATATATAGATAAAGATGATATGGTTTACGCAGAAGGTTACTCTTATCCTGCAGCATATGGAAAATATCAAAACCCTGCAACGTTTAAAGCAATGGAAATAGCTAAGGCTAAGAAAATGAAACGTAAGGAAGTAAATAAATTTCTTAAAAAACAAGGGTTAAATCCTGCTACAGAAAACTTAGATGTACCAGATAATGCTTATGTTGACGGAGCAACATCTGAAGGAGGGATTAAATTACTCGAAAAACTAAGTAAATCTGACAAACCATTTTTCCTGGCGCTTGGATATAGCAAACCACATTTACCATTTGTGGCACCAAAGAAATATTGGGATTTGTATAAACGTGAAGATATGGATGTCGCATCTTTTCAAGAACACGCAAAGAATTCTCCTGACTATGCTTACCATTCCTGGGGTGAATTACGTGCCTATGCAGGGATTCCTGATAAAGGATCATTGGATATAGAAACTCAAAAAAAATTAATACATGGCTATAAAGCATCTGTATCTTATGTAGATGCCCAGATAGGTAAAGTATTAGACAAAGTAAAAGAACTTGGTTTGGATAAAAATACTATTATTGTT
>JAOZTG010000290.1 GCA_029939235.1 Flavobacteriaceae bacterium | reverse complement strand
GAAAGAAGCTAAAACAAATTCTTCAGTAATTATTGATAACAAACCATAATTGCTAAAAAAATAATGAAAAAATATATAATTTTAAGTTTATTCTTATTGATCGGCGGATTAACTTTTTCTCAAAAGAAGAAAAAGGAAAAATTAGCGACGGAAGAAATCACTGTGGTAAAATCTTTTGCCCCAACGGTATCGGATGCTTTTAAGATCAATACAGAACCAAAAATAGATACTTCAGATATTAATTCTAAAATTGAATTGAATTATACCTTAAAATCAATGCCTGTTGCATCTACTTTCATTCCGGCCAAGGGTAAGGCAAAAGCTATTCAAAGAAAAGCAAGGGAAAAGTTTTACCAAAATTTTATCTCAGCAGGATACGGGAATTTTAATACACCAATTGTTGAATTATTTGCACATAGCAATACTTCTAATTACAATGATTTTGGAGGATTTTTGAATTTCCACTCTTCCGGTGGAGGAATTGAAGGAGTTCAGTTAGATGATAGTTTTTTAAAATTTGGAACAGATCTTTATTACAAACAATCGGAAAGATATTTTGAATGGCAGGCTAATGCAGGATTCAATCATCTAACAACCAATTGGTATGGATTATCTGATGAGATTGATTTTACACAAAATGTAATAAAATCCATTGATGAAAAACAAGCTTATACCGATGTTTATTTTGGTGGTGATATTGAATTTTTTGATGCTTTGGTTCATAAAGGGCAAATTAATATTAGTCGGTTTTCCGATAAGGCAAAAAGTATTGAGAATTACGGAATATTGAGTGGAATTGTTGATTTTCCTGTAGGGAGAGAATTGATTTATTCTGAAATTACACTTGAATTTTTAAATGGTAATTTTGAACATAATTATGAAAGAACGGATGGCATTGAATACACCTTTTTTAATGTAGGATTTAGTCCTAATTTTGAAATATTACGTGATAACCTAAAGTTGAATCTTGGTGCTAAATTGTATTATAGCATGACCAATTCCGATATAGGAAGCAAGTTTTACGCTTACCCAAATGTTACAGCTTCTTACAACTTTAGTGATATGGCCTTTATTGCCTATGGGGGAGTTATTGGTGATCTAACACAAAATTCTTATAAAAACTTTGCTAAAGAAAATCCTTTTGTTTCTCCAACTCTAAATATAGAAAGGACAAGTGAACAATACAATGGTTATGTAGGAATTAAAGGTTTGATAACAAGTAATATTCGTTTTAATGTGAAAGCTGCCTATGGCAGTGAAAATGACAAAGCCTTATTCAAATTGAATCCTTCAAAAACCAATGGGACTGTTGAAGTTGAAAAAGGTTATGAAGCTGCCAATTCATTTCAGGTTGTATATGATAACGTGAATACTATTAAAGTTGACGGGGAAGTAATTGTTGACTGGAACAAAGAATTTAAATTTGGCGGTAATTTTGAGTTTAATTCTTATAGTCTTGACGCAGAGGCTGAAGCATGGAATTTACCGATGATCAAAGCTACTTTACTAACAAAATATATCCGTAAGAAATGGAATGTAGGAGCTGAAATGTTTTTTGCCAGTGATAGAAAAGATCGTTTAATTATTGAAGATCCTTACTCTATTGAAGCTGTTACTAATAAATCCTATTTTGATATCAATGTTAATGGCCTTTACAATTTGAATGATAAATTTTCAATATTTGTAAATCTAAACAATATTTTAAATAGTAATTATCAGGAATATACAAACTTCAAAGTGCAGGGTTTTCAGGTTTTTGGAGGTGTAAAGTATAAATTCGATCTATAAAAAAAACAGAAAATCAACCATACATTTTTTTATAATAATCCTGATAGGTTCCTGAGGTAACACTATCTAACCATTTTTCATTTTCCAAATACCAGTCCAAAGTTTTAGCCAAACCTTCTTCAAAAGTTACGGTAGGTTTCCAGCCAAGTTCCTTATTTAATTTATTGGCGTCAATAGCATAGCGTCGGTCATGTCCGGCACGGTCTTTAACATAGGTGATCAATTTTGCTGAACTTCCTTTTTCACGACCCAATTTCTTATCCATTTGTTTACATAAAAGATGGATTAGATCTAAGTTCGTCCATTCATTAAAACCACCAATATTGTAGGTATCTCCTTCTTTTCCTTTATGGAAGATCTCATCAATAGCAATAGCGTGATCAATTACATATAACCAGTCACGTGTATATTGTCCGTCACCATAAACCGGTAAGGATTTATTATTTTTAATATTGTGAATAAAAAGGGGAATTAATTTTTCAGGAAACTGATTTGCTCCGTAGTTATTAGAACAATTACTAATTACAAATGGTAAACCATAAGTATTGCCATAAGCTCTTACCATATGATCAGAGGATGCTTTTGAGGATGCATAGGGTGATTGTGGATCATAAGAAGTTGTTTCTTTAAATAACCCGGTTTTTCCAAGTGACCCATATACTTCATCCGTAGAAACATGATAAAATAATTTATCCTCGTAGTTATCTTGCCAGATGCCACGAAATGCATTTAGCAAATTAGCAGTTCCTAACACATTGGTTTCAATAAAATCATTGGGATTTGTAATGGATCTATCTACATGACTTTCTGCAGCCAAATGAATTACGGTATCAAATTTATGTTTGTCAAAAATTGAATTAATAAATGCAATGTTTTTGATATCTCCTTTGATAAAAGTATAATTAGAAGCATCTTCTATATCCTCAATATTTTCCAAATTTCCCGCATAGGTCAATGCATCTAAATTAAAAATTTGATAATCAGGATATTTCTTTACAAATAATCGTACTACATG
>JAOZTG010000289.1 GCA_029939235.1 Flavobacteriaceae bacterium | reverse complement strand
AAACCAGGTACCTACAATAGTTCAGGTTTTAGTAAAAATGATCAATATTTTTATTACACAACGGATGTGGATAAAGAATTTACTTATTTGGTGCAATACGAAATAGCTAGCGGTAAGAAAAAAGTAATTTTTGAAACCAATTGGGATGTAATGTACAGTTACCTGAGTAAAAATGAAAAATATCGTGTAATTGGAATCAATGCTGATGGGAAAACCAAGTTGATTGTAAAAGACAATAAAACATGGAAAAATATTGATTTTCCTGAGATTCCTGATGGTAGTATCAAGAGTGTTGGTATTTCAGATAGTGAAAAACTAATGCGTTTAACAGTTGGTACTTCAAAATCTACCAGTAATATTTATGTATATAATTTTGAGGATAGATCTTTAAAAAAATTAACAAATACGATGAATCCTGAACTGGATGCCGATCATCTGGTTTCTGCAGAGGTTGTCCGGTATAAATCATTTGACGGATTGGAAATTCCTGCAATCTATTATAAACCATTAACAGCAAGTAAAGATAATAAGGTACCGGCATTGGTGTGGGTACATGGCGGTCCGGGTGGGCAATCAAGAGTTGGATATTTTTCTTTGATTCAGTTCTTGGTAAATCATGGTTATGCAATTTTGGCTGTAAACAATCGTGGAAGTAACGGATATGGTAAATCATTTTTTAAAATGGATGATCTGAATCATGGTGATAAAGACTTAAAAGACTGTATTTGGGGTAAAAAATGGTTACAGGAACAAAAATATATTGATGTTGATAAGATTGGAATTATTGGAGGTAGCTACGGTGGCTATATGACCATGGCTGCAATGACCTTTACACCAGATGAATTTAAAGTTGGTGTAAATATATTTGGCGTTACCAATTGGTTAAGAACGCTTAAATCTATTCCTCCTCATTGGGAGTCATTTAGAGAAGCTTTATACAAAGAAATTGGAGATCCGTTTACAAAAGATTCCGTAAGGTTATATAATATTTCCCCGCTTTTTCATGCTAAAAATGTGAAAAATCCAGTAATGGTTCTTCAGGGAGCTAATGATCCAAGAGTTTTACAGGCAGAATCAGATGAAATTGTAAATGAAATGAGAAAGAATGATATTCCTGTTGAATATGTTCTGTTTCCAGATGAAGGACATGGTTTTAGGAAAAAAGAAAATGAGATCAAAGGGTATGGTCAGGTACTTGAATTTTTAGATAAATACCTTAAAGATGTTCAACCAGTGAAACAATAGAACTATTTTGACCAGCTCCAAATAATTGCAATTGAAAGCTTTTTTAAGAACTTACAACGATATATAAAGTATTCAATTATTTTTTATTTACTTTTGATTTTTCCAATTCTCACAAATAAAATTAATTATTATGATGGAAGAGATTATTAAAGGTATAAACGATATTGTATGGAGTAACGCTCTTATTTTTGTAGCCCTTGCATCGGGGATATTTTATTCTTTTAAAACAAAATTTGTTCAAATCAGAATGGTCAAAGAAATGGTTCGCCTTTTGTTTGGCGGAAAATCTTCTGACCGAGGTGTTTCATCTTTTCAGGCATTTGCCATTGCTATTTCAGGTAGGGTAGGTACCGGTAATATTGCCGGTGTGGCAACGGCGATTGCTTTGGGTGGTCCTGGCGCTATTTTCTGGATGTGGGTGATTGCATTTTTAGGCTCAGCTTCTGCTTTTATTGAGGCAACATTAGGACAATTATATAAAGAAAATAAAGGAGGAGAATATCGTGGTGGACCGGCTTTTTATATTGAAAAAGGATTGGGAATTAAATGGTTTGCTGCTCTTTTCGCAATTGCTACAATTTTTAGTACTGCATTATTTTTACCTGGTGTTCAGGCAAATAGCATCGCTGCTGGTTTGAAAAGTGCATTTGATATTGATGTGGCTCATACAGGTATTGGTATCATTGTTTTTTTGGCAATTATCGTGTTTGGAGGGGTAAAAAGAATTGGTAAATTTTCTGAAATAGTCGTTCCTTTTATGGCAATTGCTTATGTATTGCTTGCAGTTGTTATTATAGGAATGAATTTTAGAGAGATTCCAGCTATACTTAAACTGATTGTAACTTCTGCTTTTGGTACGAATCAGGCATTTGGAGGAATTGTTGGTATGGCCATTATGTGGGGTGTAAAACGAGGAATATATTCTAATGAAGCAGGTCAGGGTACTGCGCCACATGCTGCAGCTGCAGCTGAGGTAAGTCATCCTGCAAAGCAAGGATTAGTGCAGGCATTTTCGGTATATATTGACACTTTGTTTGTATGTACAGCAACTGCATTTATGATTTTGTTTACTTTTCAATACAATGTAATTGATCCTAATGGAGGATTTTTATTTGAACATCTTCCGGGGGTAGCATACGGACCGGAATATACACAACTTGCTATTGAAAGTCAGTTTCCTGGATTTGGAAAGATATTTGTAGCAGTTGCACTTTCATTTTTTGCTTTTACTACAATAATGGCTTACTATTATATTGCCGAAACCAATGTGAGTTATCTTGAACATAAAAAAGAAAAGAAATGGATGATCTGGGCTTTGCGAATTTTATTA
Source organism: Flavobacteriaceae bacterium (assembly GCA_029939235.1). GTDB lineage: Bacteria > Bacteroidota > Bacteroidia > Flavobacteriales > Flavobacteriaceae > Lutimonas. Next base: position 228 of record JAOZTG010000289.1, on the reverse strand, counting down.
CTCTCAGCAACTTTTTATGGTACGTTACGATCAGCTGAATTGGCATGGACAATGGGAGATATTGGAGTTGGAATCATGGCCTGGCTAAACTTTATTGCCATTTTCTTATTGCGAAAACCTGCTCTTGCTTTATTAAAAGATTATGAAAAGCAAAAGAAGGAAGGGAAAGAGCCTGTTTACGATCCGGATGAATCTAATTTAGGCATTAAAAATGTAGAGATCTGGAGA
>JAOZTG010000122.1:8100-9454 GCA_029939235.1 Flavobacteriaceae bacterium | reverse complement strand
AATATTTCATAGTTCTCACTATAGTATATTGAAAATGAAATATTAAAAAAATACTGATCTATTTGAAAACTTGGTTGTTTTCAATAGATCAGCATAAAATTATTGAATAAAAGGTATTAAACCCCAGGGCACGCCCTGAACCCAATAATAGGAATCGACCCAAGGGTCGAGGTATTAACCAAGATCCCGCTAAAAAAAGCGGGATTAGTTCGACTAACTAAAAAATTGAAATTAATTTTTTAAAGGCTCACGAATAAAACAGAATGATCTTATACTACATGCAGATTAAATATTTTTTGCAAGCCAGTCTCCTACTTCACTGGTTTTATACGATTTTTTATCACCTGATAGATCTTCTGTTACAATTCCTTCTGCTAAGGATCTGTTTACAACATCTCTGATCATTTTTGCCTCTTCTTTTAATTGGAATGCATCTTCAAACATCATTGCAGCCGAAAGTATCGTCGCTAAAGGATTGGCAATATCTTTACCTGCTGCCTGTGGGTAGGAACCATGAATTGGTTCATATAAATAATTTTCTTCTCCAACGGATGCTGATGGCATTAATCCCATAGAACCGGAAATTACAGATGCTTCATCTGTAAGGATATCTCCAAAAAGATTCTCTGTAATCAATACATCATATGAATTTGGCCATTGCACCAATCGCATGGCAACAGCATCTACAAATTCATAACTAACTTCTACTTCAGGGTAATCTTTTTCCATATTTTGAACGGTTTCTCTCCATAAACGAGATGTTTCCAAAACATTGGCTTTATCCACACAACATAACTTTTTAGTTCTTGTCATTGCAAGTTCAAAACCTTTTTTCGCTAATCTGGTAACTTCTTCTTTTGTGTAAACACAATTGTCATAAGCCGTGTCGCCATTATCTTTCCTGCCTTTTTCACCAAAGTAGATTCCACCAGTCAATTCTCGTAAAAAAACCAGATCAGTTCCTTCAATTCTTTCTCTTTTTAAAGGTGAATTATCAATTAAGGAAGGAAAAGTAAAAGTTGGACGAACATTAGCGAACAAGCCTAATTTTTTACGCATCTTTAATAGTCCCTGTTCCGGTCTTACTTTTGCTGTTGGATCATTATCAAATCTTGGATGGCCAATTGCGCCAAATAATACAGCATCTGCCCCTAAACAAATTTCGTGTGTTTCATCCGGATAAGGTTCTCCAACTGCATCAATGGCAGCAGCCCCTGTCAATGCAGGTGTCCAGTTAATGGTATGATCAAATTTATTTGCAACTGCGTCACAAACTTTTACTGCCTGATCAATTACTTCAGGTCCGATACCGTCTCCGGCCAATAGTGCTATGTTTAATTTCATGTTTTTTAAT
>JAOZTG010000122.1:0-8000 GCA_029939235.1 Flavobacteriaceae bacterium | reverse complement strand
TTTTTAATCTTAATTACTTTATATTTTGCCAAAAGCTTACTGCTAAAGGCTTACAGCTTAGATTATATCATGTTCAACATTTTTTGTGTTGCCACAATTGCTGAAACGGTTTGATCGGAATCCAAACCTCTGGTTTTAAATATTTTTTCTCCTTTTTTCCAGGTGATCACAGTTTCACATAATGCATCCGATGCAGAACCTGGAGGAATTCTAACTGTATAATCCGTAAGGATAGGTAGTTCCAACCCTTTAATTCCATAAACTTTTCTCAATGCATTCATAAAAGCATCAAACTGACCATCTCCCTGCGCATGTTCTTCAAATTTTTCATCTTCAATAGTTACTGAAAGTGTAGTTGATGGTCGTAAACCTTTGGAATGAGTTAACACATAAGAATCTACTTTGATCTTTTCTTCGTACAAATTACTACTAAGAACATCGCTAATAATATACGGAAGATCATCTTGAGTAACTACCTCTTTTTTATCACCTAATTCAATAATTCTTTGGGTTACTTTTAAAACATCTTCATTGCTTAAATGTAATCCTAATTCTTCTAAATTCTTTTGGATATTTGCCTTACCGGATGTTTTTCCAAGTGCATACTGACGTTTTCTGTCAAATCTTTCAGGCATTAAATTATTAAAGTATAAGTTGTTTTTACTGTCTCCATCAGCATGTATTCCAGCTGTTTGTGTAAAAACATTTTCTCCTAATACTGGTTTATTAACAGGGATTCTAAATCCTGAAAAAGTTTCAACAAGTTTACTAACAGAATAAAGTGCTTTTTCGTTTACAGTGATCTCTACCTCCGGTAAAAAATCATTGATCACCGCAACAACACTTGCCATGGGAGCATTTCCTGCCCTTTCACCCATGCCATTTAGTGTTAAGTGTATTCCATCAACACCAGCTTTAATCGCTTCCAAAACATTGGCAACACCAAGATCATAATCATTATGCGCATGAAAATCCAGATGAAGTTTGGGATATTTTTTTCTAATTTCAGATATATAATTGCTGCTCTCACTTGGAGATAAAATTCCCAGAGTATCGGGTAACAGAACTCTTTTTATATTTTGCGTAGATAAAAAATCTAAAAAATCATACACATACTCAGGTGAATTGATCATTCCGTTACTCCAGTCTTCTAAGTAAACATTGGTGATGATATCATTTTGTTTTGCCAATTCAATCACCTCAGCAATTTCATCAAAATGCTGTTTAGGCGTTTTCTTCAATTGGTGCGTTAAATGATTTAACGATCCTTTGGTCAATAAATTTTGAACTTTAGCGCCGGTTTCTACCATCCATTCAATGGATAAACCCTTATCAACAAATGAAAGCACTTCTACTTTGCCTATGCAACCTTTATTATTTGCCCAGTCACAAATATCTTTAACTGCTTGATATTCACCTTCTGAAACTCTTGTTGATGCGATTTCGATTCTATCCACATGAAGTTCATCCAGTAATAACTTTGCAATTGTTAACTTTTCGGAAGCAGAAAAGGATACTCCGCTGGTTTGTTCACCATCACGAAGTGTTGTATCCATTATTTCGATCTTTCTTTTCATTGTTGAAATGCATTATGCTTTTGCAGTAGGCTATAAGCTTAGTGCTTTTAGCTAATTTGCTTGAGCAATTAATTAAAATGGTCGTGTTTTAGCAAATTCCTGAATATCACTTTTCATATTTTGTAAGTAATCAATATCGTCATAACCATTAAGCATATTATCCTTTTTATAACCATTGATATCAAAGTTCTCTGATCTGTTAGTTGATAGTAAGGTTACCTTTTGGTTTGCAAGATCAATTTCAATTTCGGTGTTTGGGTCTTTTTCAATGGCATCAAATATTTCTTGCTCAAAAGATTCACTCACCTGAACCGGTAATACTCCAACATTCAAACAGTTATTCTTAAAAATATCTGCGAAAAAGCTTGAGATCACACATCGAAAGCCAAAATCATAAACAGCCCAGGCTGCATGTTCACGAGATGATCCGGATCCGAAGTTCTTACCTCCCACCAATATTTTACCACTGTATTTTAAATCATTTAAAACAAAATCCTTTTTTGGAGAACCGTCAACATTATATCTCCAGTCTCTAAATAAATTATCTCCAAAACCTTTTCTTTCCGTTGCTTTTAAAAATCTAGCTGGAATGATTTGATCCGTATCCACATTTTCGATTGGTAATGGATATGCTGTGCTTTTTAATATTGTAAATTTATCGTATGCCATTATATTTCTGTTATTCGTTTATTAGTTGATTTGTTAAATTGTTAATATTTTCTTATTCATTTTTTAATGAAATGAAAACTGCTAACTGATACTGCAACTATTTTAAAAATTCTCTAGGATCTGTAACTTTCCCTGTAACAGCAGCTGCTGCTGCCATCAACGGACTTGCCAGTAAAGTTCTTGATCCTGGACCCTGACGACCTTCAAAATTTCTGTTAGATGTACTTACAGAGTATTTTCCGGCGGGGATCTTGTCATCGTTCATCGCCAGACATGCAGAGCAACCCGGCTGACGTAATTCAAATCCAGCTTCATTTAATATTTCTAACAAACCTTCTTCTTTGATCTGATCTTCCACCACATGTGAACCGGGAACCAGCCATGCGGTTACATGATCCGCTTTTTTTCTTCCTTTCACAATAGATGTAAAAGCTCTGAAATCTTCTATCCTACCGTTGGTACAACTTCCTAAAAATACGTAATCGATCTTTTTACCAATCATATCATCCTCTTCAGAGAAATTCATATAATTCAGTGATTTTGTAAACGTATCTTTCTGTTCATTTGCATTAGCTGCAGTGGGTACTTTTTGTGAAATACCAATCCCCATACCAGGATTTGTACCATAAGTGATCATTGGTTCAATACCTGAAGCATCAAAATTAATCACTTTGTCAAATGTAGCTTCTTCATCTGTTTTTAAGGTTTTCCAGTATTCCATTGCTTTATCCCATTCATCTCCTTTAGGTGTAAATTCTCTTCCTTTGATATAGTCGAAAGTTTTTTCATCAGGGGCAATGATACCACCACGGGCACCCATTTCAATACTTAAATTACAAACGGTCATTCTACCTTCCATGGTCATTTTTTCAAACACATCACCTGCGTACTCAACAAAATAACCGGTTGCACCTGAGGTTGTTAATTGAGATATGATAAAAAGTGCCACATCTTTTGGAGTAACTCCTATACCAAGATCACCGTTTACATTGATCTGCATTTTTTTTGGTTTAGGCTGCATGATGCACTGACTTGCCAAAACCATTTCAACTTCTGATGTGCCAATACCAAAGGCAATAGCACCAAATGCTCCATGAGTGGAAGTATGTGAGTCACCACAAACAATGGTTGCTCCGGGTAAGGTTATTCCATTTTCAGGTCCAACAATATGCACTACTCCATTTTTTTTATGACCTAAGCCCCAGTGTAAAATGCCAAATTCTTTGGCATTGTCTTCCAAAGCTTTTAACTGATTTGCAGATAATGGGTCTTTTACCGGTAAATGTTGATTTATTGTAGGAGTATTATGATCGGCTGTTGCAAATGTTTTATCAGGATACATCACATTGATCCCTCTGTTTTTTAGTCCAAGAAATGCAACCGGACTTGTTACTTCATGTACCAAATGGCGATCAATAAAAAGCACATCAGGTCCGTTTTCTACCTTTCTAACGATATGACTGTCCCAAACTTTATCAAATAATGTTTTATTCATTTTGTCTTTGTTGTTTATTCGAATTTTAGCGATTGCGAATTTACCCTTCTTTGCACTTATTTTGTGCATTTTTTTAGTGATTTTTACAATGTTCAAAATAGATAAGTCATTATATTCCTCTGCACTACTTTTCACACATGGGTTTGAAATATAAATAACATTTCACTATTATCAGTATCGCTCCTATTAAATTTGAAAATTCGTAACAATTTTGATTATATTTGAAAATGATTCAAATAAGAAGGAAATAAAAAGAAGAGATTGATTTATTTTTTTTGATATTTCCTGTATATAATTACGATTTTTAACAAATTATATATTTGAAATTTGATAAATACCTATATTTACAACCAATAATAAATAAACTTCTTATGCATAGAAATTACACTCTAATTTTCATAACTTTATTAATTACAAATTTCATCTTTTCACAAGATAAAAATGTTGATTCTAAATTTGTTACCAAAGCAAAAAAGATCCACAATAGTGTTATAACCATTGATACTCACGATGATATCAATATTAAAAATTTCACAAAAAATAAGAATTATACCCAAGATCTAAATACACAGGTCAATATTCCAAAAATGAAAAAGGGAGGTTTGGATGTAGCCTGGTTAGTGGTTTATTCACATCAGGGTAAACTGAATAAAGCGGGTTATGGTAAAGCTTATGCAAATGCAATAGAAAGTTTTAAAGGCATTCACAGGTTATGTGAAGTATATGCTCCAGATGAAATTGAATTAGCCCTTACCTCTGCTGATGTAAAAAGAATACATGCCTCTGGAAAAAAGGTAGTTATGATTGGAGTTGAAAATGGTTATCCAATTGGAACAGATCTTAATAAGATTGAAGAATTTTACAATCTTGGTGCCAGATACATGTCTTTGGCACATCAGGGTCATAGCCAATTAAGCGACTCAAATACAGGAGAAAAAGAAAATGTTTGGCTGCATAATGGTTTAAGTGATCTGGGTAAGGAAGCAATAAAAGAAATGAACCGACTTGGAATTATGATAGATATATCACACCCTTCAAAGCAGGCATTTTTTGATATGATCGAGTTAAGTAAAACGCCGTTGGTTGCTTCTCATTCTTCTGCAAGAGCATTGTGTGATCATAGCAGGGATCTGGATGATGAACAACTTTTATTATTGAAAAAGAATGGAGGAGTTGTTCAGGCTGTTGCATTTGGTGGTTATGTTAATAAAGAAAAAAATGCAGCATTTAAAAATACCCAAAATAAAGTTTTAAAGGATGTAGCAAGTGAAAATAACTTTGAAATTTTAAACTGGACAGAGAGACAAAAATTAAATGATCAAGAATTAGATACTTATAATAAAAAACTGGTTCAGGTAAAAAAAATAGCACAACCTTTGTTAATAGAAGCCGAAAAGAAGTATCCTCCAGTTGATGTTGCTGATTTTGTAGATCATATTGATCACATGGTAAAGTTGATTGGAATTAACCATGTGGGTATCAGTTCTGATTTTGATGGAGGTGGAGGAATAAAAGGATGGGATGATGCTTCCGAAACTTTTAATGTTACTTTAGAGTTGGTTAAAAGAGGATACACTAAAAAAGAAATTGCCAAATTGTGGGGATTGAATTTATTACGTGTATTGGATGATGTCCAGAAATATGCAAAATCAAATAAATAATAATTAATTTAGAGGTCTGTAATAAAAGTCCATCTATGTCATCTTGAGCGCAGTCGAAAGATCTCATGAATCGTATTTCAATAAAAGAGATTCCTCCACTACGGTCGGAATGACAATCGCACCTCCTTTATTACTGCCTAATACAAGTTTAACATAAACATATACCAATGACTAATAATATTTTAGTAGAAAATCATTATAACCGAGACAAAATATTTGAAAAAGAAAATGTAAATTATCTTATCAGAATTCTTACAAGATTTGGAACAATTCCCAAGATCAACGGAATTGATATTATTACTACAAGTAAAGATTCAAATCTTTTTAAGATCGTTCCCGGAGAATCTATTATTATTGGTTCTGATTATTTAAAAAAACCCGTTGTTGCATTGATCTATATCCGTTATGGAATAGAATGGCAAATATGGTATAAGGCTTCCAATAAAAAAAGATCAAATTCTGTTTTATGTGATTTTGCAGCACTTCGAGTTTCTTTGATATTTTTTAACCTTCTTCCAAAAAAGGATAAACAAAAAATTGAGGATAGTGATTATACTTTAACAAATGCTATTAAAGAAGGTTTATCTGACGATATTTCTGTTTTACAAACAAAAACAAAATTATTAAATGAATTACAGACCTTTCATGGGTTGTCTCCAAAAGATCAACAACTAAAAGGTGGTTGGATCGATGTGGTAGAATATCTGGCAAGACCAACGGAAGACCTGTTGATGTCAGGTGGTGATCTCCGATTGAATATTGATGAAAATGATTTGTTAAACAAATATGGTTGCAGGCCATTTCCAAGACCGGCAGCTTTCACTTTTGCTTCTTCCACGGCAACAAGTGTTTCGAATTTCGCTTTTGATAAGGCAGAAAAAGCCCGAACTATACTCATCAATAGAAGTTTATCCAATACCATTGAAAATGCAACCCACGAATATTCAGAACTGTTAAAGTCAAATCTTCGCAGTGCATTAGATATCAATAATGATTGTGAAATAATATTTTCACCTTCAGGGACAGATTCTTCTTTACAAATTGCTGCCATCACCCAAGTTTTTACAACCAATGAGATCACGCATGTATTGGTTGGTTCTGAAGAAACAGGCAGTGGCGTGCCGGCTGCTTTAAAAGGATTACATTTTGAAAAAACAACAGCTTTAGGAATTCCAATCACCAAAGGAGATCAAATTGATGGATTTAGAGATGTTGAAGTTGCGCCAATTCCTTTCAGAGATGAAAATGGTTCCTTAAAATCATCTTCGCAAATTGATATGGAAGTATTTGATGCCGTTTCTAAGGCTAATAAAACAGGCAGACACGTAGTTTTACATGCAATGGATCAATCTAAATTAGGCTATCAATCACCCAGCCCTGAATTGATTGAAAAAATAAATACAATTGAAAACCTGTCCTTGCAGATCATTGTTGATGGAGCACAATTGAGATTGGATGTAAAAGATATCAATAATTACCTCAATAAAGGTTATATACTAATGGTTACCGGTAGCAAGTATTTTACCGGACCTCCTTATGCAGGAGCATTGATCGTTCCAAAAAGTATAGGAAATGCTATTGAGTCAGTAAATGCGATGTTGCCAGAAGGTTTAACCCAATATTTCAATCGCTATGACTGGCCTGCCAACTGGGAGTGTTCAAAACTATTATCCGATGGTTTTAATTACGGAACCTACATGCGTTGGAATGCTGCCATTGTTGAAATGAAAAGATATTTTGAAACCCCTATTTTATATAGAAACTTAGGTATAGAAATGTTCTGTGATTTTGTGGAGGATTCTATCAAAGAATCACCAATTTTAGAGCAATTATTTGAAGAGCATTCTTCATCTCTTACATATAAATCTGATGAATTTGGTTTAAGAACTATCCGTACTATATTTCCGTTTTTTATTAAAAAAGACAATAAAGTATTAGATGTTGATGATATTAAAAAACTTTATTTGATGTTAAACTCTAATATTTCTGATAGTTTTAAGGATGCTTCTATTGAAACAGTACGACTGGCTGCTCAAAAATGTCATATTGGTCAGGCAGTAACTGTGAAGCATAAACTAAATAAAAAAAGTGCAATTTTAAGAATTAGTTTAGGAGCCAGAGTGATATCTGATAGTTGGAAAGACAGAGATGTAAGTATCTTCTTTAGAAATATAGAAGAACAAATGAGTCAGATTGCAACCATCATTAGAAAAATAGAGTTAATTATCAATCATCCTGATCTTATTAAAATAAAATCCTAATAAATATTTTAGCAATTTAATCATTATATGTAACGCTTCATAGATAGACTATTTATTGATATATATCATGTTATAAATGTATAATAATTCGAAAAAGTACAATTTTGTATAAATCTGTACGTTAAATGTTAAGTTAATATTGATTATTAATTTTAAAAAAAATTGCTGAAATTCCTCATTTAATGAAAAAGAATATTTCATTTCTATTTTATAGGAATAAACAAGAGTAACAAAAGGTTATAGCGAGAAAAATTTACGCCTTGAGGGGGGCAGAAATTAAACCAAAAGACATTCAAAATAAATGTTCAACTATTGAGTCTTGCTATGACCTTTTTTT
>JAOZTG010000288.1 GCA_029939235.1 Flavobacteriaceae bacterium | reverse complement strand
CCAATTAAGATCAATGGGATACTTAACAACTGTCCGGTATTCAAGTCCCAGGCAGCACGATTGTTGACCTGTGCTTCTTTAAAGAATTCAGCAAAAAATCTAACAGACCATAATAAAACCAGAAAAAGACCGAAAATATAACCCGTTTTATCTTTTTTATCTGTTTTCCAATAAACAAACCAAAGAATTATAAAAGTAACCAGATACCCAAATGCTTCATATAATTGCGTTGGGTGGCGGGGAAAATCTTCTCCTAATTGTCTGAATATAAATCCATAATCAGAATTTGTAGGTTTTCCTATAATTTCAGAATTGATCAAATTACCAATTCTCACAAAAACTCCACCAATTGCAACTGAAAGTGTAATACGATCCAGTATCCACAAAAGGGGTTTATGCAATACTTTTTTACTGTAAAAATACATAGCAATGATCATCCCTATAGCTCCACCATGACTTGCTAATCCTTGATATCCGGTAAATTGAAAAGGGTTAAACCTTACAGGTAATAATACCTCTAAAGGATGTTCAAATAAGAAACTGGTATCATAAAAAAGAAAATGCCCTATTCTTGCTCCCAGCAAAATGGAGATCACTGCATAAATAAAAAGAGAATCCAGTTTTTCAACAGATATTCCTTCATTCTCATAGATCTTCTTCATGATATGTAAGCCTAAAATAAAGGCAATTACAAACATCAAACTGTAATATCTGATAGCAAAAGAACCTATTTTGAATAATTCAATATTCGGATTCCAGTCAATACTTAAATAGATCATTTCTTATTTTTTATGGTGTAAATATATCAATGTATATAACAGCACCTACATTTATTAATTTTATTCTTCCTTATTTTTCTTTTCAGGAACAGGGTCATACCCCTGCCCTCCCCATGGATGGCAACTTGATATTCGTTTTATTGCCAGCCAGCCACCATGAAACAAACCATGTTTTTGTAAAGCCTCCACCGTATAATGTGAACATGTTGGATCATAACGGCAACTTGCAGGTGTATAGGGTGAAATTGCTATCTGATAAAAACGCACAATTAATATAAAAGGAAATATCAATATTTTTTTAAGAATACTCATCCATAATTCTAATTTACAGAAAACGTTGTTCCTTCTTTACCATCTTTTAATTGAATACCTAATGTTATCAATTCATCACGAATTTGATCAGATAATACCCAGTCTTTATTGTCTCTGGCTTCCTTTCTAAGTTTAATCAATATCTCTACTACTCCACTCAATTTATCAGAATCCACATTATTCTCTGATATATTCTCCAATCCCAAAACATGAAATACAAAATCATTTACCGTAGTTCTAAAAGTATCTAAATCAATTTCTGTTAAGGTTTCTTTACCGTCATTGATCAAATTGATCCATTTTACAGCATCAAATAAATGAGCGATCAATATGGGCGTATTAAAATCATCGTTCATGGCATCATAACATTTCTGCTTCCATTTATTCACATCTATGGAAGATTTTGCTGAAAACTCTAATTTATCCATCAACTCTACTGCATCCATCATCCGTACATACCCTTTTTCTGCTGCAGCAATAGCAGTATCAGAAAAATCAAGGATACTTCTGTAATGGGCCTGCATCATAAAAAAACGTGCTACACCAGCGGTATATGCCTTGCTGATATGTTTATTATCTCCAGTGAATATTTCATCTGGCAAAATATTATTACCGGTTGATTTTGACATTTTCCTACCGTTCATGGTAAGCATATTGGTATGCATCCAGTATTTTACCGGAGCAACATGGTTACAGGCCTGCGCCTGTGCAATTTCACATTCGTGGTGTGGGAATTTAAGATCCATTCCTCCCCCGTGAATATCAAATTCTTTACCTAAATATTTAGTACTCATCACAGTACATTCCATATGCCATCCCGGAAAACCTACTCCCCAAGGTGAGTCCCATCGCTGAATATGTTCGGGTTCTGCTTTTTTCCAAAGAGCAAAATCCTGCGGATTCTTCTTATCCGATTGTCCGTCTAATACTCTTGTATTTTCAATGGCCTCTTCAATTTTCCTTTTGGAAAGAATACCGTAATTTTCAGTCTCATTATATTTTAAAACATCAAAATAAACGGAACCATTGATCTCATAAGCCAGTCCGTTTTTTAAAATAGTTTCTATCGCTTCAATTTGTTCTATAATATGACCTGTAGCCGTTGGCTCGATTGAAGGTGGCAGATTATTGAATTTTTTTAGGATCTCATGAAAATCTATCGTGTATTTTTGAACGATCTCCATTGGCTCCAATTGTTCTAATCGTGCTTTTGTTGAGATCTTATCTTCTGAATTATCATCTGTTAAATGACCTGCATCTGTAATATTTCTAACGTATCTTACCTTATACCCTACATGTAAAAAGTAGCGATAGATCATATCAAATGACATGAATGTTCGAACATTTCCCAAATGCACATTGCTATAAACCGTAGGACCACAAACATACATCCCTACATAACCTTCTTTTAATGGTTTAAAGACTTCCTTTTTGTTTGATAGCGTATTGTAAATTAATAAATCCTGCATTTTTTTGATACTTTTATCGTTGAATTTAAAGTTTTCAAAGATAAGAACTATTCTTATTAATTTTCACTTAAAAAAAGAAACTGTCTTAAAAGTCTATTAGATATCACCTTTAACCCTTCTTACTGCCAAGTTTTGAATTGTAAAAATATTTAAATAATTGATATTCCATTGTTTATATCCTTAACATTTGATATCTATATCAATTGACTATTCCAAAATTCTATTGACCTTTTTTAAATTTATTAA
>JAOZTG010000121.1:7285-9522 GCA_029939235.1 Flavobacteriaceae bacterium | reverse complement strand
CATGCCTATGGAGAATATACACAGAGTATCTGGAACGGCATTGTTGGTAGGATAGAGCTTCAGGCAAGAGATCTAACTCATTTTACATCGGTTCGTACTTTCCCTGATCTGGATAATGATAAACTAAATATTGAATTTGGAATTAAATCAGCAAAAAAAGGTAAAGCTGAAATTACATTAGACATTAAAGATTTAGATAACAACAAAGTTATTGACCAAATAAAAGTAAAAGAAAACCTAACCGAAGGGATAAACAAAAAAACAGTTTCAATAGATCTTAATGGTAAATTAAAAAAATGGACTGAATTTGACCCTACAACATATGTGCTAAATACCACAATAAAAAGTGGAAAATACAATGATAAAATAGATACTGAATTTGGTTATTTAAAGATTTCACATAGTAAACACAATATATTGATCAATGATAAGCCTGTTTTTTTAAGAGGTAATTTAGACTGTGTACATTTTCCTCTAACCGGATATCCTTCAACAAAAATAGAAGATTGGATTAGGATTTTTAAAATTTACAAAGATTATGGGCTAAACCATGTAAGATACCACTCCTGGTGTCCGCCAGAAGCTGCATTTAAAGCAGCAAACAGAGTTGGAATTTATATGCAGGCAGAGGCTTCTATATGGATTGACTGGTGGATGAGTGAAGATATGAAAATAAAAGGCAGACCAGAAATGGACACCAAAGGTTATCCGAAAGGCTTAGGGAAAGACCCTGTAAGAGATAAGTTTGTAATTGCTGAAATGAATCGTGTTGTTGATTTTTACGGAAATAATCCTTCTTTTACTATGTTTTGTATTGGTAATGAATTGGGTAATTCTGATTTTGACATCATGTCTAAATGGGTTAGTGATTTAAAAATCAAAGACCCAAGAAGATTATATTCGGTATCAACCGCAAGAAAGATTATGGATGTGGATGATTATATGGCTACACATTATATCCCTGAAGTAGGTAGAACAAGAGGCCTTAATGGTGCCGGTACAGATTGGGATTTTGAAAAAGTTTATGGGAAAATGAATATTCCAATCATAGCGCATGAAATTGGTCAGTGGCCGGTTTATCCTTCGTGGAAAGAAATTGACAAATACACCGGTGTATTAAGAGCAAGAAATTTTGAAGAATTTAGAGAAGTCGCCAGAAAAAATGGAATTGAAGATCAGGATGAAGATTTTAAAAAAGCTTCCGGAGCTTTGAATCAGATCATGTATAAATATGAAATAGAATCTTTTTTAAGAACAAAAAGTTGTGCTGGAATTCAACTGCTTAGCATGCAGGATTATCAGGGTCAGGGAGAAGCATTGATCGGCTGGCTGGATGCTTTTTGGGATAGCAAAGGCATTACAACACCTGAAAAATTTAGAGAACATCATGATGAAACCGTTCCTCTTTTGCGTATGAAAAAATTTGTTTGGACCAATGATGAGGTTTTTAGCGCAAAAGCACAAGTTTCACATTATGGGCAATCGGTATTAAAAAAAGGGAAAGTTCTAATGAAAATAACCTCTGAAAATGGAAATATCTTAACAAGTGAAAGCTGGGACTTTAAATCTATGTCAGTTGGTTCTCTTAAAGATGTGGGTAATATTTCAATGACATTAAAAGATCTAAAGAAGGCTCAACAATTAACAATCTCTTTACAAGTAACAGATACCCGGTTTAAAAATGAATGGAATATCTGGGTTTACCCAAAAGAATTACCATCGTCAAATGATAAAGATCTATTGATCACAGATGACATGAATGATACTACCATAAATGCACTTAACAATGGCAAAAAAGTATTATTGATTGCAAACAATTTAGGCACAGAAGAGAATAGCATGCAGGTTGATTTTTATCCTTTGTATTGGTCCTTAACATTTTTCCCCGGGCAGGGAAAAACCAGTATCGGATTATTATTAAAAGATAAACATCCTGCTTTTGAGAAATTCCCAACATCCTTTCACAGCGATTGGCAATGGGAAACATTTAAAAGGACTACCAAAGCATTCATTTTAAATGATTTGCCAAAATCTTACAAGCCAATAGCACAAGTTGTAGATGATTTTCACAGAAACAATAAAGAAGGATCTATTTTTGAATTCAAGGTTGGAAAAGGAAAATTACTGGTTTGTGGATACGATATCAACAATAAAGAAAACCCGGTAGCCAGACAGTTAAAATACAGTTTGTTGCATTATATAAAATCAGGTGATTTTAATCCAAAAGAAGCTGTAAC
>JAOZTG010000121.1:0-7185 GCA_029939235.1 Flavobacteriaceae bacterium | reverse complement strand
GATAAAATAATTATTGCAAACGAAGGATTAAAATATAAAGTCAAAGCTGATGGAGTATGGAAAGATGACCATGTTTCGGCATGGCATGGTCAAAATATGATCATTGAAATGGAATGTCCACAAGGAATATTAGGAACATTTTATGTGCAATTCAATGATTGGAATAAGAAGGGAAGAGAAGGATTTTTAGAGTTTGAAGGGAGAAAAGTAAAACTTGGTAGTCATCAAGGAAAAGATGGTAAATGGGTAAAATTCCATGTAATGCGAGAGGATAGCAACGATGGAAAACTAATTCTTAAAACTAAGGTGACAAATGGGGGTAATTTAATGATCTCTCAAATTGTTTTGGATAAGGAATAAGAAAGAGAATAGCCATCAATATATAGCATATAAAAAACTCGAGGTAAATCACCTCGAGTTTTTGTTTTCACTGAATACGGTTCCAATTATTTATTTTTCTTAGGATGTACCAAGGTCATTTCATCAATTAAATGACTTGCACCAGCATATTTATCAATGATAAATAATACATAACGAATATCAACCGAAATACTTCTTACAATATCAGCATCGTAATACAGATCACTCATGATTCCTTCCCAGGTTCCATCAAAAAGGAGACCAAGTAAATTACCATCAGCATCCATAACCGGGCTACCGGAATTGCCTCCTGTTGTATGATTTGTTCCTAAAAAATTTATTGGCATTTTACCATTTTCACCGTATTGACCAAAATCCTTTGCATAGTACAGGTCGCGTAATTTTTGAGGCACATCAAATTCATAATCACCTGGTTTGTATTTTTCCATCACACCATTCAAATAGGTACTTGTAGTATAATACATGCCGTCTTTTGGTTCATACCCTTTTACTCTTCCATAATTTGCTCTTAAAGTGAAATTGGCATCCGGGTAAAAACGATCCTTCGGGAATACTTCCATTAATGCTTTCATATACTCTTTTTGAACTGCATTTAATTCCATGTTGATCTTTTGAAACTTTGGTTCGATCTTCGTATAAAAAATATTGTGCATTTCCTTGCCAAAAACATAAGCTTTATCCTCATTCAATTTTTTAATTACCTCTTCAGGTGTTCCTGCTAATAATTCTTTAACTCCTGCTAAGCTTGTAAATTTAGAATTTTGATAAATATCATTGGTCAGTTTAGAGAAATCTACTCCTTTCATATTTTCCGGAAGGTATTCCTTTGGAATTTTTTGAGCATATAAACTTGTCAGACTTTCAAATACCGGCTGATCTACTTTTGCACTGTAATTTTTGTATTTATTTTCATAGCCCGAAAGAACCCTTTCTTTGGATTTTTCAAATGCTTCAGCTCCACCTTTTTTGTAGGCCTGTTCCAATTGATATGCACTAAAAGTTATATTTAACAATTCAACATTTCTATAGGCAACTTCTATCCAGTAATCTCTGGCAAGTGAAACTTGCTCAATATCTTTATAGAGTTTTTCAAAATCAGATAGTAATGATTTGTACTGTGTTAATTCTTTTTCATTTACTATTTTGCTGAATTCATTTTCTTTCATTTGCTTTTTTTGGATAGCATTTGTTTGATGAATACCCTGGTCTTCGCCAATCCATTTTTTCCAGTAATTAGCAATTCCGGCATATTTTGAAGCGTATTGAATTCTAATCTTTTCATCGGCTTTCATATATTTATCTACAATCTTTAAGGCATTTTCTCTTATCTCTATTTTGGCAGGATTTAAAACATTAACGATCTGACTTACTCCAACAGCAGGCAAATACTCATTGGTTCTTCCGGGAAAACCGAAAACAAGATTAAAGTCATTTTCTTCCACACCATCTAATGATATTGGTAAAAAGTGTTTTGGTTTATAAGGAACATTGTCTTTTGAATACGCTGCCGGACGATTATTGGCATCTGCATAAATTCTGAACATAGAAAAATCTCCTGTATGGCGTGGCCACATCCAGTTATCTGTATCTGAGCCAAATTTACCTATGGAAGTTGGAGGAGCTCCTACCATTCTAATATCTTTATATACTTCTGTAATGATCAAAAAATACTGATTTCCTTTATAAAAAGACTTAATATTTGCGGTTTGCCATTCTTCTTTTACAGCTGCTTTAGTAACTTTATTAATGTTTTGGTCTATCAGTTTCATTTTGGCAGCCTCATCCATTCCTTCCGTAATTCCTTCAAATATCTGAGAAGTCACATCATCGATCCTTTTTATAAAAGTAGCTTTTAATCCTGGTGACACTATCTCTTCATCATAATTCATTGCCCAAAAACCATCTTTTAAATAATCGTGATCAACGGTTGAATGAGATTGAATCGTACCATAACCACAATGGTGATTTGTTAAAAGTAATCCGTTTGGTGAAACCACTTCTGATGTACAACCTCCACCAAAAATTGCAACCGCATCTTTAATACTTGCATTATTTATATCCCAGATATCTTTGGCAGTAAGGTTGCTGCCCAATAATTTCATCTCATCTTCATTCATTCCTTCTAAAAGAGAAGGAATCCACATACCCCCTTGAATCTCTTTCGCTTCGGCATCACTTAATATGTGTGCTTTCTCTGGTTCGGTTGATTTTGTTGTTTCCTGTGCTGTTTTACATGAGGCAATACTCAGTAAAACGAATAAAAAATATAGTTTAAAATATTTCATTGTTATTAATTTAGAGTTTCAAATTTATTTTTTTGGATGAACTAATTTCATTTCATTAATCAATCGCTTATTTCCTGCATATTTATCGATGATAAATAAAATATACCTGGCATCCACCATGATATTTCTGCAAATTTCAGGGTCGTAATTTAAATCACTCATAGTGCCTTCCCAAACTCTGTCAAAGTTTAAGCCTATCAGATTTCCATGCGCATCAATAGCCGGACTTCCGGAATTACCTCCGGTTGTATGATTCGTTCCTAAAAAATTAACCGGCATTTTTCCATTTTCACCATAAACACCAAAATCTTTGGCATTATACAAGTCAATTAGTTTTTGATCTACATCAAACTCGTAATCACCAGGCTTATATTTTTCCATAACTCCTTTTAAATGAGAAACCGGCTTATAATAAACACCATCTTTTGGATAATAACCCTTCACTTTCCCGTAAGTTACACGAAGTGTGCTATTGGCATCCGGAAAGAATCTTTCCTCGGGAAAAGTTTCCATCAAAGCTTTCATATATACTTTTTGCACATCCTGAATTTGTAGATTAATTGCCTGAAATTTTGGATTTATTTTATTGAAAAAATCATTAGATAAATTTTTTCCTAAAACATAGGCAGGATCTGTATTTAATTTGCTTAAAACCTCCTGCTGATTTCCTTCTAAAAGAGATTTAAAATCTTCAGCATTTGTTAATTTTGATTTAGTATAAATAGTATTGGTAAGATCTGTATAGTTAACATTTTTTAACTTATCTGATAAGTAAGTTGCAGGTATTTTAGTACCGTAAATTTCAATTAGTTTTTCAAAAACATCCCTGTCTACTTTTGCATTATAATTTTTATAATTTCCTTTTGATGCTTTAATTAATTTATCTCTTTCTGATTCAAAACTTGATGGGTTTGCAGTTACTTTTTGTTCAAATTGATAAAGCCTGACAGTAGCTCTTAACAATTCTACGTTTCTATAGGCTACTTCAGTCCAATAAGCTCTTGCCCGGGCTACATCATCCAACTCTTTATAAAGTCTGTCAAAATCCTGAAGCAAATGATCGTACTCACTATTATTCTTGACTTTATTTTGAAATTTGACTTCTAACCTTTGTTTATTAGCAATAGCATTTGATTTTTCAATACCCTGATTTTCACCGATCCATTTTTTCCAGTAATTAGCAATACCTGCATATTTGGAAGCATACTGAATTTTGATCTTATCATCAGCACGCATATATTCATCTACAATTTTCAAATAGTTCTCTCTGATATTGATCTTAGCAGGATTGATCTTTTTTACCGTTTGTTCTATGGCAACTGCCGGTAAATATTCATCTGTTCTCCCAGGGAATCCAAAAACCAATGTAAAATCTTCTTCGGCTACACCATCTAAGGAAATTGGTAAGAAATGTTTTGGTTTAAAGGGTACATTATCTTTTGAATACTTAGCCGGACGATTATCCTTATCTGCATAAATTCTAAACAATGAAAAATCACCTGTATGACGAGGCCACATCCAGTTATCTGTATCTGAGCCAAATTTACCAATAGAAGTTGGAGGAGCACCCACCATTCTGATATCCGTATAATTTTCAAGTACAAAAAGTAAATATTGATTTCCTTTGTAAAAAGCTCTTACTTTTACTTCCTGCCAGTTTTCTTTAACAGCATTCTTTTTAACAATGACAATATTCTTATCGATTTTTGATTGCTTTTCTTTTGCGGTCATACTTTCAGTTACACCTTTAAAAACTTCCTTGCTAACATCATCAATTCTTTTGATAAAAGTTACATACATTCCGGGATTCGGTAGCTCTTCGGCTTCACTCATTGCCCAAAAGCCATCTTTTAAATAATCATGCTCTACAGATGAGTGTGATTGTATGGCACCATAACCACAATGATGATTGGTCAAGATCAAACCACGCTCAGAGATGATCTCACCTGTACAACCTCCATTAAAATGGATGATGGCATCTTTTAAACTGGCACTATTGACATCCCAGATATCTTTGGCAGTCATTTTACTGCCTAAGTTTTGCATTTCGGTTTCATTCATTCCTTCCAAAAGAGAAGGAATCCACATACCCCCTTGTTGGGCAGATATTTGAATTGCAATTAGAAAAAATAGTATTTTAATATATTTCATTGTTTTGAGTTTTAAAATTTAACCTCACAAATATACATAACCAATTAAATAGGATTGCTAATTTTAGTATAATTTGCTTAGAATTATTAGAATTTTAACCGCTACTTTGAAAAGTAATCAGTTTCATTATAAAACATTAAAATAAATAACAAATGTTTAAAAACTACATATCTTTGATTAGAATAGATAAATATTTGAAACCCTTAATTATATAAATTTGTTCAGAAGCATCTTTTAATAGATCTAAATCACAAACAATTGCTAAATTTACAAGAGTTTAAGAACAAAAAAGGTATACATATTTAGAGTTGCCATTCCTTGATGTTTGAACATTTGAGATCAAAAAAAATATAAATCATGAATTTAATACCTAAAATTATTCTTTTTCCAATAATAGTCTTAGCTACTATTTTTTTATATGAAAAAAAGGATAAGGAAATAAAAACAAATGATCCTCCAAATATTATTTATATTCTCACCGATGATCTTGGCTATGGAGATATTTCAGCTTTTAATCCTAAAGGAAAAATAAAAACTCCTAATATTGATAAAATAGCTAAAGAGGGGATGATGTTTACAGATGCACATACTTCCTCTTCTGTTTGTACTCCGACCAGATACGGAATTTTAACCGGAAGATACAACTGGAGATCCACTTTAAAAGAAGGTGTACTTACAGGTAAATCAAAGGCTTTGATTCCCAACAGTAGAACTACTATCGCAAGTATGCTGAAAAAACAAGGTTACAAAACGGCATTTATTGGAAAATGGCATTTAGGCTGGGATTGGGCATTGAAAAATAAAGAAGACAATACTGGAGAAGGATGGGATGCCAAGGATTTTGATAATATTGATTTTAGCAAACCCATAAAAAACGGACCAATGGATCTGGGTTTTGATTATTCCTATGGACACAGCGGATCTTTAGATATGGCACCTTATGTGTATGTAGAAAATGGGAAACCAACAGCCATCCCTAAAATAAATACAGAAAACAAAGGTAAATATTCCTGGTGGAGAAAAGGTCCAACCGCCCCTGATTTTGATCACGAAGATGTTACTCCACATTTTTTTAGAAAAGCAATTCATTTTATAAAAGATAACTCAAAAAATATGAAGCCTTTCTTTTTATACCTGGCTTTACCATCCCCACATACACCAATTCTACCTACAAAAGAATGGCGGGAAAAATCAGGATTGAATCCATACGGAGATTTTGTTATGATGATTGATGATTATATAGGCCAGCTTATTACTCAGGTGGAGATTTCAGGGATTTCAAAAAATACTTTGATTGTTTTTACCAGTGATAATGGTTGTTCTCCTGCAGCAAAAATTGATGAACTGACAGCAAAAGGGCATAACCCAAGTTTCATTTTCAGAGGTCATAAAGCCGATATTTTTGAAGGTGGCCACCGAGTTCCTTTTATTGTTAAATGGCCTTCACAAATCGCCCCAAATTCAAAGAGTAATCAAACCATTTGTACCACAGATTTTATGGCAACTGTTGCAGAGATTTCTAACTATAAATTAAAAGCTGATGAGGGTGAAGACAGTTTTAGCATGCTTCCTTTATTGAAAAATTCCTTTACAGGAAATTCATTCAGAGACGCAACAGTACATCATTCCATAAACGGAAGTTTTGCAATCAGAAAAGGAGATTTTAAATTGATCATGTGCCCTGACTCCGGAGGATGGAGTTATCCAAAACCTGGAAAAGATAAAGATATTATTTCCAGTTTACCTAAAATGCAATTATACAATTTAAAAGCAGATCCGGGTGAACAGCATAATCTGGTAAATTCTAATCCCACAAAAGTAAAAGAATTAAAACAATTATTGAACAATTGTATTTTGGATGGGAGAAGTACACCTGGTACAAACCAACAAAATGATTCAGGAAACAAATGGAAGCAATTGTGGTGGATGTAAAACAAATTAAAATATTTAATATGAGGAGATTATATCAAATTTATAGATCTTTAAAATACAGTTTGATTTTATTCTCTTTGATCGGTATACTTTCCTGTAATTCAACAAAAAATAATATTACAAAAACATCTTCCAACCAGAAAGAATGGAAACTACTCTGGGAAGATTCCTTTGAGAAGGAAGGCTTTTTAGATCCTGCAAAGTGGAATGTCATTAAGCGAAATAAAGCCGATTGGGGAAATTATATGTCAGATCATAAAGATTGTATATGGATTAAAGATGGAAAACTAATTCTCAGAGGAATTGTAAATGAAGATCGGTCAATTGATACGGTTCCATATTTGACAGGAGGAGTGAATACCAAAGGAAAATTCGCCTATCAGTATGGAAAAGTGGAGATCAAAGCAAAACTGGAAAATGCAAAAGGTGCCTGGCC
>JAOZTG010000023.1 GCA_029939235.1 Flavobacteriaceae bacterium | reverse complement strand
TTTCATATAGGTGATTGGGTAGTGATTGGGGGAATAGAAGGAACAGTGGAATATGTTGGTATACGATCAACCCGGGTACGGGGAGTAGATACTTCTATATTTCAAATTCCCAACAGTAAAGTTTCCGAAATGGAAATTAATAATTTGGGGTTAAGGCTATACAGAAGATATCAAACAGAACTTGGAATAAGGTATGATACTCCCCCTGAATTGATCGAGGCTTTTGTGCATGGGATCAGAAAAATTATTATTGAACATCCTGATACCAGAAGTGAGTCTTTTAATGTGGAATTTACCGGTTTTGGTGATTCTGCCCTGGAAATCATGGTCAATGTATTCTTTAAAAAATTAGACTGGGGAGATGAGCAATCTTCAAGACATAGATTGCATATTTCCATTGTGAAACTGGCTGCTGCTTTAGGAGTTGAATTTGCATTTCCTTCATCTACTTTGATGATCGAACAAATGCCGGGTCAGGAATCTTTGGCTGTAAAATATAATACAGATAAAAAATTCATTGACAGTAAGATAGAATCTGTTTTGGAAGAATTTAAAGGCGTAGATCATACGGTTGATCCAAATGCATCATCCTTACCAGAATAATTATTTGTATTTTTCGATATAATTGTTGATCACATCAATAACAGATATATTTTTCCAATGATTTTGCAATTCAAAATAATCAATTGGTATATATGGTTCCTGTTTTTCTAATGCACCATCAATAAAAGCCCGTTGTAAAATATCTTCCACTAAAAAATCCAATTCAATTTCTTGTGGTTGATATTCATTCTTTAAATTGAGTTTAAAAAACTTTGCGGAAGTATTGTACATAAATGCCTTTAAACCACTTCGGTAATCTTTGATGAGGCTATACATTGTTTCACCTGTTTGCCTGTTTACCAGTTTTATCAAAATTCGTCCCTCGGTTCTGGTCATTTTTTTTAATTGATCGGTAAATTCACCTTCCAGATACTTCTGAACCTTTTTAACATGTTTTCTTCTTTTTCTCTTTGACTTGATAGAATCAAGGGATAAATTCAATTCTGTCATTTTTTCAGCAGCCAGTTTTGCATAAGGATATGCTTTTCTAACTTTTTTTGTGTACCAGTAGTAGTATTTTCTCTCTTTTGAGGAATCGAAATTTCTCTTATTCAAAACAATAACTTCGTCAAGAGGAATTGTTAAAGAGTCATTTTTAATGATAAAAAAGTCCTCATTACCAATATCTTCCTTTTTCCATTTTTGGGAAAACAAAAAAAATGGAAGGATGAGAAATAGTATAAATAAATTCTTTTTCATATAAAATATTGATAATCAAAAATCGCTCCAAAAATAACAATAACAATTTGATTTGATCAAATTTTGAATGAATAGATATGATAATTTTTTGTTAAGGAAAACTTGTTATAAACAATAGCTAATTCAGTAAAAACAATAAGATAAATTTCTTATTTTCGTAAAAAAAAAGAGATAATGGCAAAAGATAAAATTCTAAATAAAAAATCAATTGACTTTTTAGAAAAATATTTGAATAATGCTTCACCAACCGGTTATGAGTCTGAAGGGCAAAAAATTTGGATGGAATATTTGAAACCTTACGTAGATACTTTTATTACAGATAATTACGGCACAGCAGTGGGAGTGATCAATCCGGATGCTGAATTTAAGGTTGTAATTGAAGGTCATGCCGATGAAATTTCCTGGTATGTGAATTATATTACAGATGATGGATTGATCTATGTGATTAGAAACGGAGGTAGTGATCATCAGATCGCACCTTCCAAAAGAGTAAATATCCATACTAAAAAAGGAATTGTACAAGGTGTTTTTGGATGGCCTGCCATTCATACCCGAATTGGAGGTAAAGAAGAAGCGCCAAAACTGGATAATATTTTTATCGATGTTGGGTGCAAGAACAAAAAAGAAGTAGAAAAACTTGGAGTTCATGTAGGTTGTGTAATTACCTATCCGGATGAATTCTTTATTTTGAATAAAAATAATTTTGTTTGTCGTGCTTTAGATAATCGAATGGGTGGTTTTATGATCGCTGAAGTTGCCAGATTATTAAAAGAAAATAAAAATAAATTACCTTTTGGATTATACATTACTAATTCGGTGCAAGAAGAAATTGGTCTTCGTGGTGCCGAAATGATTACGCATACTATTAAGCCAGATCTTGCCATTGTGACAGATGTTTGCCATGATACAACAACTCCCATGATCGATAAAAAGAAAGAAGGAGAAACAAAATCAGGTGACGGACCGGTAATTTCATATGCGCCTGCCGTGCAAAACAATGTTCGTGAATTGATCATTGAAACTGCAGAAAAGAATATGATCCCGTTCCAAAGAATGGCTTCTTCAAGAGCAACCGGAACAGATACAGATGCATTCGCCTATTCAAACGGTGGCGTTCCATCTGCTTTGATATCGCTGGCACTTCGTTATATGCACACAACAGTTGAAATGGTACATAAAGAGGATGTGGAAAATGTGATCAAATTAATTTATGAAACATTATTGGAAGTAGATCCTAAAAAAGGATTTAGTTATTTTAATTAAAATGGAATAAAATGAAATTAGTAGAACCGATACAAGATCTATATGATGAAGAATTTTCTCATTGTTATGGATGTGGCAGATTGAATGATGAAGGATATCATTTAAAAACTTATTTAGAAGGAGAAATTACTATTAGTAAATTCATTCCAAAAGATTACCATATTGCGGTAGAAGGCTTTGTATATGGTGGCTTACTCGCTTCGTTGATCGATTGCCATGGTACAGGTTCAGCCTCCATTTTTTATGCACGTGAAAGTGGTTTGGAAATTAAAATGGGGAATGCTCCAAGATTTGTAACAGGTAATTTAAATGTAAATTATATAAAACCAACACCTTTACAAAAGGAACTGAAAATTGTTGGTAAATTAATAGAAATTACAAATAGAAAAGTAATTACCAAAATAGATGTAATTGTAGAAGGCGTGATTACCGTTACCGGAGAGGTGACGGCAATTTTACTTCCTGATAATTTTGGAAAAGTAATTTTTCATAGAAAATAATAATTTTTTATTATTTTGCCGAAAAAATAAAACTAATTGATATATATGAATCGTATTAAACTTACAAGCACCGGATTGTTACTTTTTTTCTTAAGTATTTCTGTTTACGCACAAACTTCACAACAAATTATTAAACAGCGCGTAGAGTCAGGAGAAAGTAAAAAATCAATCTCTGCAGATGGGATTGTTTTGTTTTCGCAGATTGAATTACCAAAAATTTATAGGAATAGCAATTATGAGGTAATATGGGATAGTAAAATAAACAGAAAAGATCTTATTGATAATTTGAACAGAGCCGATGAAGAAGGTTTGTTGCCAAATGATTATCATTTAGAAAGAATTAAAAAAATATTATCCAAATCAAAGTATAAAAAACTAAGTGATCTGGATGCCGCTAATTTAGATATGTTATTAACCGATGCTTTGATGCTTTATGCTTCACATTTGGTATCGGGTAAGGTAGAGCAATCACAATTGCGTTCAAAATGGGATGTTGATATTAACCAAAGACCTAAAGGGATTGATAGTCTGGTATCAGTAACGCTTAAAAATGATAATATAAAATGGGCGCTTCAAGGATTAAAACCACAGCATTATTTTTATTTGTTGATGAAGCAAAACTTAAAAAAGTATAAAGAAATTGCAAGTAATGGTGGTTGGCCAAAAATTCCTGTTATTGATAAATTGGAGAAGGGGGATAAGGATAAAAGAATACCAGTCATTAGAAAATATTTAGAGATCAATAAAGATCTTGTTTCTTCAAAAGTTGATGGTATTTCTTTATTTGATGATGAATTAGAAGTAGCTGTAAAGAAGTTTCAGGAAAGACATAATTTAACTGCCGATGGTATAATAGGAAAAGGTACTTTGGAGCAAATGAATGTTTCTGTGGAAGACCGTATTGATCAGATACGTATTAATTTAGAAAGGTCAAGATGGGTAATGCATCATCCTGGAGATGATTTTTTAATGGTCAATATTGCCGGGTTTAAAGTGAGAAGAATTAAAAATAAGAAGGAAATATTTCACTCAAGAGTGATTGTAGGTAAGTATCATAAGAGTACTCCTATTTTTAAAGATAGTATGCAGTATATTATTTTAAATCCAACATGGACACTTCCTTATTCAATTGCTACGAGTGAAACTCTTCCAAAACTAAAAAAAGATCCGGGCTATCTGGCTGCAAAGCATATGATAATTATGAATAAAAGCGGTAAGGTTTTAGATCCGAAGAAGATAGATTTTCATCAATATTCTAGGGGGAACTTCCCTTTTATTGTTCGGCAGGAAGCCGGTCCATGGAACGCTCTGGGACAAGTTAAATTTATTTTTCCAAATAAAAATGCTATCTATTTACATGATACACCATCCAAAAGTCTTTTCAATAAACAGGATAGGGCTTTTAGTCACGGCTGTATCCGAACGGAAGATAAATGGGGATTGTTGATAAGCCTGATGGATGATCCAAAAGTTTGGAATATGGATAAAATCAATGAAATATTAGCCAGTGGCGAAACTACAAGAATTGATCTTCCTAAACCACTTCCTATTTATTTGTTGTACTGGACAACCGGTGTTGACAGGAAAGGGGGAGTTTATTTTATAAAAGATGTGTATAAAAGAGATCCAGCTGTGTTGAAGGCACTGAATACCTCTGTTAAATTCAGATCAGTAAAACAGAATTCTTACTAATTTCTAAAGTATGGTTACACTAATATATAAAAAATACGAAAAATTTGAAAAAACAACCGATTTAAAGGAAATTTTAAAGATTTCAAGAAGTGATTTTTTATGGCTTGATCTTTTAAAAATCACGGATAAGGAAAGAACTACATTAGAAGATGAATTTAAGGTAAAACTTGATTTGCTTTCAAAGAAGAAGGTTCGACATAGTTTTAGATTTATGGAGAGCGAAGGCCAAATAATGATCAATACAAGATTACTTCATCGTGACGGAAAAAATCTGCTAGGTAAGCCAATTTCATTTATTTTAATGGATGATTTTTTAATATCAAATCATAAAATTCCACATTTGTCTTATGATAATATTTATAAAGAGATTGAATTAGCAGATATATCAAAGTTAGATGGAAAAAAAGTTCTTCTAAAGATTATAGGGAAAATCCTTGAGTACGATATAGATACTATTGAAGATATTACCAGTAGAATTGTTAAATTAAGTAATAGAATTACCACGCAAAGTAATCTGGATGAGAATTTGATCTATGATATAACCACACTTCAAGAGCAGTTGATCTTAGTGAGAAGAAATATTATAGATAAAGAGAGGGTTGTTATTTCCATTTCAAAAAGTGATCATTTTTTAAAGAAAGGGTTACAAAAGCAAATCTTCATCCTTGAAAAAGACCTGCATTCCATTCTGGACTATATATCTTTTGACTTCGAACGTCTGGAGTATTTGCAAGATACGTTAATGGGATTGATCAATTTGAGGCAAAATGTTATTATGAAGGTTTTTACCATCGTTTCTGTTATTTTTTTACCACCAACACTTATTGCGAGTATTTATGGTATGAATTTTCAAGATATGCCTGAACTTAATTTTCCAAATGCTTACCCAATTGCTATCACAATAATGATATTTCTGTCATTACTAGCATTGTTTTATTTTAAACTTAAAAAATGGATATAAATCTTAATAAAACTATGAAAAAATTTACAAGCATAATTATTGTATTTATTCTGTTTGCCCTGGTTTCCTGTGACCAGAAAAACAAGACTTTAAAATTATTAAAAGTTACAGAGTATAGCTCATCTAAAGTATCGGATTCTGCTCTAAGAAAAATTTTAAAGAAAAAATATAATTTAGATGTAAAAATTGATTATATGCTTTCGGCGGATTCTGCTCTTAAACAGTTATTGGATAAAAAGGTAGATTTGGTAATCATTCCAAATAATGCTAGGAATGAAGACATGAGAATAAAAGCTATTATTCCATTATTACCTCGTATTTTAATGATAATGACTAGTGAAAATATGAAAGATAGAAGTCTAAAAGATATTCTGGAAAATGAAACAGTTTATTTCGAAGATAGATCAAGATTAGATAGTATATTTTTTGAAAGGTTTTTTTATAGTTTTAATATTGACGAAAGCAAAATAGATTCTAAACTTGCCTCAACTGAATTAAAAATAGATGAAAAGTCAGATAGTTTAAAGGTGTATATCGGACTTATGCATCTAAATAATGTTGAAGTGAAAAATTTGATTCATCATGATTGGTTATTTTTCCCTTTAGATGATATTGATAATTATGGTAAGGGCTCTAAAATTGAGGGGTTTGCCTTGATGAATATGAGTATAAAGCCATTTATTATTCCAAGATCTATATATAAAGGAAAACCTGATAATTCGGTATTAACTGTTTCACTTAATGATATACTTATTACCAGAAGTGATGTTTCTAATGATTTAATTTATGGTATCACAAAAACTTTATATGATAATAGATCAAGACTTATCCAAATGAATCCAGTTTATAATCTCTTGGATTTTAATTATGATCGGCAAGATTTATCTTTTCCATTACATAAAGGAGCAATTCAATTTTTGGATAGAAATGAACCACCTGTATGGTCAAAGTATGTAAAAATAATTTGGCCTTTGATTTCCATTTCGGTTGTGTTATTTGGAATTTTAGCATCTTTAAGGACAAGATTTAAAAGAAGGAAAAAGCAAAATATTGAGATGTATTACAATTCTTTGCTTGATATAAGAAGTAAGTCTGAAACAGCAACAGAGGAAGATGCTTACATCAAAATATTAAAAGAATTAAAACTATTAAGATCACAGGCAATGAAATCTCTGGCAGATAAAAAGCTGGATTCAGGTGAATCATTCAATATATTTCTGGCACTATATAATGATACCAAAAATGATTTGATTGAAGATATTAGAGATGTTCGTATAAGAGCTCAGGAGAACAAATCCTAAGATCAGTATTATTCTCTAACTCCAGTTTCAATTTTTCCAGTTTCATTATCTAATTCTGAACCTCCCATAGAGTGAGGAATCATATACATAGCAAAAAGAACCAGCATGGCAATAACTGGCCATACTCTGTTTTTTGGTTTTTTTCGTAACACAAAGAAAGCTACCAGCCAAAAAAGCCATGCAAAAATAGTTTTATTGTCAGTCCAGTCACCGCCAAAAGGCCAGCCTGTCCACAATTCACCAAAGGCATATTTTTGAACGATCGGACCAAAAATTAATCCACCAATTCCAAAAGCAATAAGCGTTATACGCGTAAATTTAAAAGTTTTTCCCCCTTTAAAGAGCGCTTCTATCCCGGCACGGGTTCCTATAAAAAGAGAAATGATCATAAACAAAACATGTGGAATCAATACGGATCGTGGTACAAAGCCCTTGAAACGAACAACCACAGGTTCATCAGCAGCAATAGATGTTTTTTGATCGTTTTTGTAGATGTCAATATGGTATTCTACTTTTCCTGCAGAAGGTTGTTCGGGAAGGGTAGCAGTAAGAATTTCTGTTTCATCACCTTTGCCAAAAAAAGCTTTTTTATGAGAAGCTTTGCGTTGCATTTTTACTTCCTGCCATGGTTCATCAACTTTATAACGTTTAAAATAAATGGTTGCTTCCAGGTCAGGATCTTCTGCATCTAAATTTATATCACAAGGAGTTCCAATTTCATTAGATCGTAATAGCTTAAAATTATATTCCTGCCCAGAAAGAACTGCACTAACTTTTTTTGGATATGTTGGTCCGGTCATTCGTTGATAGAACATAGCACTAACTGTGATGATAACAGTTAGTGTCCAAAGTAAAATATTTTTTGATCTACTCATTTGTAACTATTTTATTGTTTTTAGTCTTTAAGTTTTGGGATTGCAAATGTACATTTTGTTCTGAAAATACAGAGGAAGTTAGTTCAAAATATTTGTAGTTATTCTGTTTAAAAAGGAATATGCAATTCATAGGGTAAATTAGGTATAAAACTATATCTTTCCCATATACAAGCTTTTGATGATCCCGTCAGAAAGACCGATTTTAGGGACATATATTTTTTTTGCATGACTCCATTTCATCGCTTTCAAATATATTTTAGTCGCAGGAATTATTACATCAGCCCTGTCAGGATTCAGATCCAGTTCGCTGATCCGTTCATCATAGTTCATTTTATCTAGAAAATTGTAATAAGATTTTAAATAAACATAAGAAAGAGATTTTCCTTCTCGTTTCCCTGACATTTTAAAGATCTTGTTGATATTACCACCAGATCCAATTAAAGAGATATTATTTAAATGTTTACTGGTTTTTTTGATCCATTCTTTTGTATCATCCCAAACGGAATCTCCCACTTTGTTATCCAGTAACCTTACAGTACCTATTTTAAAAGATTTTGAATCAATTAATTCTCCATTTGAAAAAAATGTAAATTCTGTGCTTCCACCTCCTACATCCACATAAAGATAAGTTTTGTCATTTTGAATAAACTCTTTTAAATCGGTGGATGAAATTATTTCGGCTTCTGTTTTGCTATCAATAATATCAATTTGTAAACCTGTTTTTTCACGAATAAAATGAATGATCTCATCGCTATTGTCGGCTTCCCTCATAGCTGAGGTAGCACATGCTTTGAATTTCTTTACCCCATTGACCTTCATTAAAAGTTGAAATGCCTGCATGGCATCACACATTCTGTTCTTATTATTCTCAGAAATGATTCCCTTTGTAAATACATCTTCACCTAAACGGATTGGTACACGAATCAATGATGATTTTTTAAATTGAGTTTCTTTATTTTTGAATTCAACAACATTGGCAATTAACAATTTAACTCCATTGGAACCTATATCAATAGCGGCATATTTTGTTAATTTCATAATATTTTGTTTGGTTCTCGTATGTTTACAAAAGTAATAAAAAGGAACTATTTGTCTATTGATTATGTATTTTAGTATATCAAATTCTTGAATGCCACCCTTCAAACAAGCAATATCAAATAATGTTTCATCAGTCTTTCCGTTAAATTTGTGATAATACCATTTGTTTTAAGAGATACCCTTGAAGTTCAGATAATTACAGAATAATTTATTTGTGATATTTTGGAAATTCTGTAAATAAAGTTTTTCCGGTTTTGATATTTTTCCAGTGTTTTGTTTTAAATTCAATGGCAACCACACCACTGGTAGGTACGTGATTTATTTTTTTACTACCAAATTTATTTACAAAATCACTAATTCCATGATCATGGCTAAAAATGATTGCAGAATCAAATCCGTCGTCTAAAGCCATAACGGTTTTAATTAAATAGCCATCACTGAAATTATATAGGGATTTACTAATTTTTACATGGGACAATGGATAGTTAAATGAATAACTAAATATCATTGCAGTATGTAATGCTCTGTTGGCACAACTTGAAACAAAAACAGAAGGGGTTTCAATTTTTTTTTGTAATACAGAAGAAACTAAATAGGCGTCATTTATACCTCTTTTCTTTAGAGGCCTGTCAATGTCTTTTATTCCTTCGTATTCCCAGGAGGATTTAGCATGACGAACTATATATAAGGTTTTCATTTATTTCAATTGATTATGGTTGATTCAAATATATGAAACTTTTTACTTTTTGCTTTGTACTTTTTGACTTTAAAAAATATTAGGGCTCCAGTCTTTCAGTTTTCCAGTTATAATCTTCCTGTAAGGTAAAGAGAATCCGGTCGTGCATTCTATTTGCTCTACCTTGCCAAAACTCGATAGAAACCGGTTTGATGATATAGCCTCCCCAGTAATCCGGGCGAGGAATTTCCTTACCTTCAAACCTGGTTTTATAATCTTCTAATTTTTGATCTAAAGCCTTTCGAGACTCAATAACCTGACTTTGATGTGATGCCCAGGCTCCCAGTTTGCTGCCTTCCGGTCTGGATTCAAAGTAGCCATCTGAAAGATTCTCAGCAATTTTTTCAGCTTTTCCTTTGATGATAATCTGGTGTTCTAAACTATGCCAGAAGAATGTCGCACAAACGTTTGGATTTTGTTCAATGGCCAGGCCTTTTTCACTGTTGTAGTTGGTGTAAAAAATAAATCCTTCCCAGGTAAAACGTTTTAATAATACAAGTCTGTTTTTTGGAAAACCATCGAGACCTATCGTTGCAATATGCATAATATTAGACTCTTCAATGCCATTTGTTTCATCAGCTTCGTAAAACCATTTTTGGAATAACTCCATCGGATTGTCAGAAATATGATCCTTTAAAAGTGGATTCTTTTCGTAACTTTTACGGTAATTGCCTAAATCTTTTTCCATGGTTCAAAAATAGGAATATTTTATTAGGTCTAAAAGTCGAATGTCATAAAGTCGAAAGTTAGTTATTTAAAATTTTAAGCACTCAAGTTTTAGCTGTTTTTATTCTGATAAAGTATAAACCCATAAAAGTAAATAATCCATTAATTAGTAGTATTTCATAACCAAAATGAAAGCCATTAAACCAATTGCTTGCATTTTGATTGAGAATGTATGTAAAGATAACGGACAAAACAGCAATGAGCCAAACCCATGAATCCTCAATCTGATATTTTGTGAAAATTCCGAAACTGAAAATTCCAAGAAGCGGACCATAAGTATAACTGGAAACTAATAGTAAGCTATTGATTATATTGTCTTTAATAAAATACTGATAAGAAATTATCACGATTATTAAAATAAGAGAAAAAAGAATATGTACTTTTTTTCGAAGCACTTTTTGTTTAGAGACTTCCTTTTTATCGATATCTAAAAAATCAATACTAAAGGAAGTTGTTAAGGAAGTTAGCGCACTATCGGCACTTGAATAAGCTGCGGCGATTAATCCTAGAATGAATAAAATTCCCAATCCAAGACCAAGCCCCTGATTCAATGCGATTTCCGGAAAAAGAAGATCGGTTTTTACTTTTCCCTCTACCACCGGAATGGAAACTCCAAATTTTTTAGCGTAAGCGAAAAGTAAAACGCCTAAAAATAAAAATATAAAATTGATAAGAATCAGAACAAATCCAAGTGATATTACATTTTTTTGTGATTCTTTGATGTTTTTACATGTGAGATTCTTTTGCATATTATCCTGATCTAGACCAGTCATGGCAATGGCTATAAACATACCTCCAAGAATAGATTTTAACCAATATTTTTTGTCGTTGAAATCACCGGTAAAAATAGTTTTACTGTAATTTTTATAGATGGAAGAATGTATGAATTCAGTAAGAGAAAGGTCTAATTTGTTTAAAAGAATAATGATAGCAGCAACGACCGCAAAAAGCATAAAAAAAGTTTGGAGGGTATCTGTCCATACAATTGTTTTGATACCACTTTTAAAAGTGTAAAGCCAAATAAATAAAACAGATATGACAACTGTAAATTCAAAAGGAATATGCCAGGCATCTAAAATAAAATACTGTAAAACCGAAGCAACTAAAAACAGACGAAATGAAGCAATTAATATGCGTGAAATCAAAAAGAAAAAAGCACCTGTTCTATGACTTGTTTTTCCAAAACGCTGTAATAGATATTCATAAATAGATGTGATCTTTAATTTGTAATACAAAGGGATCAATAAGTAAGCAATTACGATATACCCCAATAAATAACCAAATACAATTTGCATGTAGCTAAATTGTGTGCTTTGTACCCATCCGGGAACGGAAATAAATGTAACTCCAGACAAGGAGGCTCCAATCATTCCAAATGCTACAACATACCATGGTGATTTCTTGTTGGCCGTAAAAAAGGTAATATTGCTATCCTCTTTTCCTGTAAAGTAAGAAATGCCAATTAATAGCAAAAAATAAAGACCGATAATGATAGCTAGGAGTAATGGGCTCAAATTGATGATAATTTTTACAAATAAATATTAAAACATCTTGTAACAATATTTTAATATTCAAAGTTGAATGTATTTGAATAATATGTAAATTTATGGATTAGTCATGCCTTATTTTTTTTGAGGCAGTATTTATTAAAAAAGATTAAAATAATAATCAAAAAACAACATAAATTTTCACAATGTAAATATACATAAACTCCATGTAAAAATTTATACAGAGTTTACCCCTGACCTATTTTAATCAATTGTTTTTTACAGAGGAAATTAAAAAAATAACTTAAAATAACTGATCTTATAGTTGATTAAAAAAAAGGTCGTAAATTTATCTCTAAATGAATAAAATTATTACAATGAAAAAGCAAATTATATTGAATACAACGTACATTATTCTTTTTAGTTTAATGTTGTTAAGCTGTACAAACAATGAAGTAACAGATCCTGTTCAGTCAGAAATAATAAGCCTTTCTGATAACTGGAAAATGCAGCCAATTGAAAACTTAGAAGGTATAAATGATGCCAAGATCTCACAAAATGATTATGAAACCAAAGATTGGTATAAAGCTATAGTACCCGGTACGGTTTTGGGTAGTTTAGCAACAACAGGTGTAATTGAAGATCCTTATTTTGGTATTAATATGCAAAAAGTTGGTTACGATCAATTTAAACAGGCCTGGTGGTATCGCAATAATTTTACAATCGATAAGAAAGATATAAACAAACATATTTCTCTTCGTTTCAACGGAATTAATTACCGAGCAGATCTATGGGTAAATGGCAAAAAAGTTGTTGGTAA
This sequence comes from Flavobacteriaceae bacterium, assembly GCA_029939235.1. GTDB lineage: Bacteria > Bacteroidota > Bacteroidia > Flavobacteriales > Flavobacteriaceae > Lutimonas. The sequence goes on along the minus strand of JAOZTG010000023.1, from coordinate 15,823 downwards.
AGATAAATTTGCCGGGACGTTTAAAATGTTCACTTTTGATATTTCAAAATATGTTAAAGAAGGTGATAATACGGTAGCTTTAAAAATGTTACAGCATGCAGATGGTGAATATTCTATTGGATTTGTTGACTGGAATCCATTGCCTAGAGACAGGAACATGGGTATTTTTAGAGAGGTTTTTCTTGAGATCAATGAAGGTATAAAAATTAGAAGCCCTTTTGTTTATGCTAAAGTTGATAAAGAAACTTTAAACAAAGCCGATTTGTCCATTCAAACAGAATTGATAAATAGTACAAATAGTCCGATAGAAGGAGTTGTGCATATAGATTTTGAAGTTGGCTCTGTTGAAAAAAAGGTTATTGTAAATGCCAATGAAACTTTATCTGTTAAGTTCTCACCAAAAGATCATAAACAATTATCTGTTAAAGATGTAAAACTTTGGTGGCCAAATGGGATGGGAGAAGCAAACCTATACAATCTTAAAACCAAATTTATCTCAAATAATAAAATAATTGATCAGGTTGATAAAAAATATGGAATCAGAGAAATTGGCAGTTACCTTGATGATGATGAGAATAAGGTTTTTACTGTTAATGGAAAATTTGTCATGATCAAAGGTGGTGGCTGGGTTGATGATCTGCTATTGCAGGATACCAAAGAATATGTGGAAGCTCAGTTAAAGTATGTTCGTCAAATGAATTTAAATACCATTCGTTTAGAAGGCTTTTGGGGTAAAGATGAGGATCTTTACAATCTTTGTGATAAATATGGTATTATGATTATGATTGGCTGGAGTTGTCATTGGGAATGGGATGAGTATTTACTAAAAGAAACACATGAAAAATATGGAGGAGCTGTTAATGATGAGGATATTGATCTTTTAGCAGATTCCTGGAAAGACCAAATGTTATGGTTAAGAAATCATCCTAGTATTTTTGTTTGGATGTTGGGTAGTGATAAACTTCCGGCTCCTAAATTAGAACGAAAATATATTGATCTATTTGATAAATATGATCCTTCAAGGCCATATGTAACTTCGGCCGGAGGTGCTGGTACAGATGAAAATACTGTAGTAGCCGAAGTGCCTTTGTTTAGTGAAATAAGTGGTGCTACAGGAATGAAAATGCTGGGGCCTTATGCCTATACACCTCCTGTTTATTGGTTTACCGATGTTGATTTTGGAGGAGGTTATGGTTTTAATACAGAAACTTGTCCTGGTCCAAACATTCCCCCGTTGGCCTCTTTGAAAAGAATGTTGCCTGAAAATAGTTTATGGCCAATTGATAAAGAATATTGGGAGTATCATACAGGTAGAAATAATTTCAAAACATTAGATAGATACAGAATAGCCTTGGATGCCAGATATGGTAAATCGTCATCTGTGGAAGAATTTGCTTTCAAATCACAAGTGATTAATTATGAATTAATGCGACCAATGTTTGAGGCATTTATTGCGCACAAGCCAAAAAGTACCGGCTTGATTCAATGGATGTTAAATTCAGCCTGGCCGGAAATGTACTGGCAATTGTATGATACTTATTTGCAACCTAATGGAGCCTTTTACGGAGTTAAAAAAGCTTGTGAACCACTTCATGCCATTTATCGATATGGATTTGACGATATTTATATTGCAAATGAAGACCTTTCTGATGCTAATAACATTGCAGTAAAAATAAAAGTTTATGATATTAATTCTAAAGTAATATTTACAGATGAATGGAAAGGAGATGTGAAAACAAATATTTCGAAATCAATTTATAAATTACCTAAGATCAAAAATCTAACCGATGTTTGGTTTTTAGATTTAAGAGTTTATAATAAAGATAATCAGGAAGTTGATAATAATTTTTATTGGTTATCCTTAAAAAAAGATGTACTTGATTATGAGGCTGCTAAAAAAATGGCCTGGGCATTTCATACTCCTTCAAGTGAATATGCCGACTTTACTTCTTTGAATAAATTACCTAAAGTAGACCTTACTTATGACTATAATTTCAAAAAGGATGATAAAGAAGGATCTATAACATTAAGCATTAAAAACCCCTCAAATGCCATTGCATTTTTTGTCTTTTTAGATGTGGTTGATTCCGGTACAAAAAAACCTATTCTGCCTATATTCTGGAGTGATAATTATATTAGTCTTTTGCCTGGAGAAGAAAAAACCCTTAAAGCAAATTATAATCTTGAAAATTCAAATGGTAAGAAACCAGAAATAATAGTTAAATCCTGGAATGTCAATGCAAAGAATCTGAAATAGGTAAATTCCATCATCAACTGTAATTTTAATGATATTACCTCTTTGTAGGGTAGGGGTAGTATCATTGGTTTTTTAATAAATATCTGAAGTTTCGCACTTAATTTGCAATGTGTAAATATCAGAATAATAACTCTTTAAATATACTAAATCTCTTTGTGTAGCTTTGAGTCTTCTCTGCGGCTCTCAGTGAAATAGCTGTTACACAGAGTTGCAATAAGAAGACACAGAGTTTCTCAAAGAAAAAAATAGCAAGAATTGAAATTTTTTAAAAAACCAGATAATCAGTAAGATAAATAATTTAGAATTGTCTAACACACTCAATATATAAGGATTAATCATAAGTACGAAACTTGAGTAAATATCTTAATGGTGCGGCAATAATTTTTATATTTGAGTTCAAATTAATCAAATGAGCACAAGCAAACGAATTTTGTCTGTTGATATTTTTAGGGGAATTACCATTGCTGCAATGATCCTTGTAAATAACCCTGGAACATGGGGAGCTATTTATCCTCCATTTAAACATGCTAAATGGCATGGATTAACAGCTACAGATCTGATATTTCCGTTTTTCTTATTTATTGTTGGTATGTCAATTACTTTTGCTTACACGAAAAAAAAGGAACATGGTATCACAGGTGATGTGTATAAAAAAATTATCTCAAGAACATTGAAATTAATTGGATTGGGATTGATCCTTGCGGGTTTTATCATAACACCTCCTTTTTTTAAAGATTTGTCAACACTAAGATTCCCAGGTGTTTTACAAAGAATAGGTGTTGTATTTTTTATCTCATCTTTGCTTTTTCTCTATTTGAACTGGAGATCTCTTTTAGCCATTTTTATATTTATTTTGATAGGCTATTGGTATATAATGACTCAAATTCCGATTGATGGAGAGTTGCCATTATTAACCAAAGAAAATAATTGGGCAACATTAATTGATCAAAAGATATTGACTCTAGATCACATGTGGAAGATCTATGATCCCGAAGGACTTTTAAGTACTATCCCTGCCATTGCAACTACTATTTTCGGTATGTTTTTGGGAATGATCCTGTTGGATAAAAAGAAATCAGAACAACAAAAACTACTTTCTTTTGTAATTATTGGAATAATTGCTCTTGTGGTTGGCTATGTTTGGGGAATGTATTTTCCGTTGAATAAAGCTTTATGGACAAGTAGTTATGTTTTGGTAACAGGAGGCTGGGCTAGTTTGACCTATGCCCTGATCTATTATATTGCTGATATTTTAGGTCATAATGATTGGGGCAAACCAGCTATTATTTTTGGATCCAATGCAATAACAGTTTTCTTTATGTCAGGTGTGGTAGCAAGGTTATTTGGTATGATTAAATTAGCCAATGGTAAATCTATCCATGGTAATTTATATGAAATACTTTCATCTGTGATTACAATTCCAGAATTGAGTTCATTGATTTATGCTTTTTTTGTTATTGTTTTTTATTATTTTGTTGCTTTGGTTATGTATAGGAAGAAGATATTTATTAAAGTCTAAATGATTAAGAAGTAAGTAGTAAGAAGAAATGATTAACTCATAATTCATAACTCATAAATAATATATCTTTGCGCATATGAATTTTTCTTCAAAACTATTGGAAAATGCGGTGAATGAGGTGTCACAATTACCAGGAATAGGTAAACGGACGGCTCTTCGACTGGTGTTACATTTGTTGAAACAGCCAAAAGAGCAGACAAGCTATTTGGCTACAGCTTTACAGACTTTTAGAAACGATATAAAAACCTGTAAAAGTTGCCATAATATCTCTGATGTGGAACTTTGTGAAATTTGTTCTAACCCAAGAAGAAATCCGGAGATTGTTTGTGTAGTGGAGGATATTCGAGATGTAATGGCAATTGAAAATACAGCTCAGTTTAAAGGTCTATACCACGTTTTGGGAGGTAAAATTTCCCCAATGGAGGGAATTGGTCCTCATAATTTAACCATTGATAGTCTGGTAGATAAAGTAAAGAAAGGAGAGATAAAAGAAATTATTTTCGCTTTAAGCTCTACCATGGAAGGAGATACAACCAACTTTTATATTTATCGTCAGTTACAGGATCTACATATAAATTTAACTACTATTGCCAGAGGGATCTCCGTAGGTGATGAAATTGAATATGCTGATGAAGTTACGCTTGGCAGAAGTATTATCAATCGAGTACCTTTTGAAAGTAGTTTAAAGAGTTGAAAGGGAATTCATAAATTTTTTAAATCAAAATTTTAGTAGTATTAACGCATCTTTACTTGTATTTGATAAAAAATGACACATATGTGTTATTGTATAGATTAAGTTCTTTCTATAACTTCGTAGTATAATATTAATTATTTTATTATGAAAAATTTTATTCAATTATTAGTAGTGGTACTTTTTAGTTTAATTTATATTGGGTGTGAAGTTGGTCTTGAAGAAGAACCTGTAGCGTCTGAAATTTATATCGACAACCATTATAGTGAGGATATTTATGTGTTTGTAATAGGGGATGGTTTTAGTAAAGAACGTAGGGTTTCAACATATGAGAGATGGGTAGTAAATGTGGGGATAATAGCATATAATGATTCAAAATCATTTGAAGTGAGTGCTGTATATGATGGAAAAGTAGTAGGTTCTAAAACAATTGTATTGGAAAAAAACATTGTTGGTTTTGCGACATTTTCAGGTATTGATGATGGGTTTGATTAATAGAAAGGTGTTTAGTTTAATTACCTGAAAGTCATGTTAAATCAGGGTTTTTAATAATACAATTTTTATTCTTTTGTTTTACTCCTAGAAAATAGCTATATAAGTTTAAATTTAATAAGAAAACAAATTGTTTAGTTACAGAGCTTTGAGTTTTGTTGGAAACGATATTATTATTTCGACGTATCTTTGCAACTGAAAAAAGAAATGGTTTAAAAAGAAATGATCATTTCTCCAATTATAATTTATGACATTTAAATCTTTAGGATTATCAAATGCTTTGTTAAAAGCAATCAATAAAAAAGGCTATCTGGAGCCTTCCGCAATTCAGGAAAAAGCAATCCCATTAATTTTAGAAGGAAAAGATGTTCTAGCATCGGCGCAGACCGGAACTGGTAAAACAGCCGGGTTTACCTTGCCGATGTTGCAAATTCTCACTACACAAAGTAAATGGAAACGAAGACCTATACGGGCATTGGTTTTAACACCAACAAGAGAACTTGCAGCGCAGGTTTATAATAATGTAAGAGAGTATGGAGAGTTTGTTGACATAAGATCTACCGTAATCTTTGGAGGTGTGAATGCAAAACCTCAAATAAAAACCTTAAGAAATGGTGTTGATATTTTGGTAGCAACACCTGGTAGGTTACTGGATCTGCACAATCAAAAGGCACTTTCTTTGGCAAGAATTGAAATATTAGTTTTGGATGAGGCTGATCGTATGCTGGACATGGGTTTCTTGCGAGATATAAAAAAAATTCTTGCACTCATACCTAAGAAAAGACAGAATTTATTGTTTTCGGCTACTTTTTCACAAGAGATTAAAAAGTTGGCAGGAAGTTTTCTGTATCATCCGGTGATGGTGGAGGCAACACCTGAAAACACAACTGCCGAAAAAGTAAGTCAAAAAGTATATCGAGTTGATAAAAGTAAGAAAACAGCATTGATCAATCATTTAATATCTGATGGGAACTGGGAACAGGTTTTGGTTTTTACACGAACCAAGCATGGCGCAAATAAATTGTGTAAAAAAATGATTGGTCATGGTATCACTGCCATGGCAATTCACGGAAATAAAAGTCAGACTGCCAGAACCAAAGCTCTTGCGGGATTCAAAAAAGGAGAAGTGCGGGTGTTGGTTGCCACTGATATCGCAGCTCGTGGATTGGATATTCCTTTATTACCTCATGTAATAAACTTTGAATTACCCAATGTTCCGGAGGATTATGTTCACAGAATTGGTCGAACCGGCAGGGCAGGAGCAAGTGGCGAAGCAATTTCACTGGTTTCACAGGAAGAAAAGGAATATTTGAGAGATATTGAAAAGTTATTGGATCAGAAAATCCCAAGTGAAATTGTTGAAGGTTTTGAACCAGATGCAACCAATACACCTGAAAAGAAGAATCCGAATAGATCAAGACATCAAAATTTTAAGAGAAAAGGTGGAAATAGAAATTACAAGAGAAGATCCAGCAAGCGAAATTAAAAGAACTTAATTTCAATTACTTGATGATTTTTTGTTTTCGGACTCAATAATAAAAACAATTGGTAAGTTAAATTTCGAGCCTATTGGTTTTCCTTTTAATATGGTAGGATTGTATTTTGGAAGATCCTTTACAATTCCTATCGCTTTTTCTTCGAATATTTGATGTGGTCCGCGAGCTGTAATATTACGAACTTCCCCTTTACTGTTTACTTCAAATTGAGTATAAACATTAATTTTGTCTCCTACTTTATAATGTAGTGATTTCACAATACTATCATATTTAAAAGAATAGGATTCGTTGCTTTGCCCTGTGATGAGACCCGAAATTAGAAATATCCAAATAATAAAAAAACGCAATATCATAAATTTTCAGAAGATTTTTAAAAGTGATTATGATTGTTAAAAATACAAATTCTAAAGGAAACGAGAATCAAATTATATATTTGATGAGGAAATGCCTTAAAAAAACAATATTTTTACTTCAAATATTAATCTTTTGATCAAACTGTCTGTCATAATTGTAAATTATAATGTTGCCTTTTTTTTAGAGCAATGTTTGATCAGTGTGCAGGCTGCATGTACAAATATTATTTCCGAAATAATTGTTGTGGACAATAATTCAAGTGATGAGAGTTGCTCTATGATCCGTCAAAATTTTTCATCAATAAAGCTGGTCGAAAATAAAAAGAATATTGGTTTTTCTAAAGCAAATAATATAGGGATCGAGCAGGCAAAAGGAGAATTTATTTTGATCTTAAATCCTGATACTGTCTTGGCAGAAAATACTTTGGAGGATGTAATATCCTATGCCGAACGACAGAATAAACTGGGAGCAATTGGTGTAAGATTTATCGATGGAACCGGTAATTTTTTACCCGAATGCAAAAGGAATACACCTACTATGGGAATTGCATCCCGTAAATTGATGGGAGATTCTAAAAGATATTATGCCAGTCAGATTGCAGAGAACGAAGTCGCCAAAGTAGAAATTTTAACAGGAGCCTTTATGCTTCTTAAAAGAGAAGTTTATTTAAAAATTGGTGGTTTTGATGAAGATTATTTTATGTTTGGTGAAGATATTGATCTGAGTTATAAATTATTAAATAATGGATTTCAAAATTTTTATTTTGGAAAAACTAAGATCATACATTATAAAGGAGAAAGCACAGTAAAGGATAAGACTTATTTAAAGAATTTTTATGGTGCAATGTTGATATTTTATGAAAAGCATTTTAATACGAATACTGCTTATAAAATAATGTTGAAAAATGCCTTAAAAGCTTTGATTCTCATAAAAGCTGTTAGAGCTACCGGGGATAACAGTCCTGTTGCAAAAAAAAGTAAAATACTTTTTATAAGTAAGGATCCTAAAAAATATGAAAAAATAAGATCAAAGTTAAAATCGGTTGAAGTTGTCATGAGTCCAAATTTACCTGATGATATTTCGTTATACGGGAAAATTATATTTGATAATTCATTTTTCACTTTTAAATCAATCTTTCAATACTTCATAAAATTACAATCAGATACTATTTTGTTGAGAATTATTCCTAAAAACACTTCTTTTTTTATAGGTAGTGATTCTTCTAATGATAAGGGTGAAGTTTTTAGATTTTAGAAGTATTACAATCGATTCTTACTATTTTATTTCAAATTACGAAGCAGATCTTATTATATCAAAGTGTTTATGATACCTGAATAAGATTAAGAAAATTCATTAATATGGGGTTAGGATTTGAGTTGTTCCATACAATTCTTAAAGTAGTTCGCTGTGGTATCTTTTTTAATTCGATAAATTTAATGTCCATGTCGTATCCAAGTTTTAAAGTAGTTGGTACAATGGAAACTCCAAAATTATTTTCCACCAATCTGTATATGGAACTTGCATTCACTGTGTTATGAGAAATTAATGGAATAAATCCACTATGGTCAAATATCTGCATCACTTTTTCAAAGTAGGATTCACTATAAGAACGATCAAACAGAATGAAGGATTCATTTTTTAACTGATTTAATTCTTTAAAATTAGACTCACTGATGGGATGAGATTTTGGTAAAACCAAAGAAAAGGTGTCTTCAAAGATTGGTTTGATCTCTAGTCCGTGAGGTACTCTCTCCAGCCGAACAAATCCAATATCAATTTCTCTGTTGAGAAGTGCTTCAATTTGGGTTCTGTTGTCCATTTCGTTCAGGTTAAAAATAATATTTGGATGTTTTTTTCTGAATTGGGGCAATATTTTTGGAATTACCTCCTGCATAGCAGAGCCTACATAACCAAATTTCAAATTACCGTCAATCCCATCGTTTAACAACTTTGCATGGTTAAAGATGTCATCCAGATTTTTAAGGTTATTTGATAGTTCAGATTGTAAATATTTTCCAACCGCTGTTAATTGCACCTTTCTGTTATGCCGTTCAAACATTTTAATTCCCAGATCATCTTCCATTTGTTTGATCTGTCTGCTTAGTCCGGGTTGTGAAATATATAGCTTTTCAGCAGCTTTTCTAAAATGTAGTTCTTCAGCTACGGCTAAAAAATAACGAAGATGACGATATTCTAATTGATGCTTCATAGTTATTATTTAATAACATAAATGGTCTTGTAAAGCATCAAAAGTAAGCATATCTTTGTGAAAACAATACAAAATATGATGTTTAAATACGGAATTGATAAACTCTCAGTTACAAAAGTGATGGCAATTGCCGACGGAAGTCTGGTAGCAGTTTTAACTGATGAAGCCAAAATAAAGGTAAATGCTTGCCGTAAAAAAGTAGAAATAATGGCAGGATCTACAAAGGCTGTTTACGGAATTAACACAGGTTTTGGTCCCTTGTGTGATGTTCAAATATCATCAGATGAAACCAGTAAATTACAAGAAAACTTATTGATAACTCATGCTGTTGGCGTAGGAGATCCTATTGATAAAAAGTTATCAAAAATGATGATGATCACAAAGGTTCATGCTTTATGTCAGGGGTTTTCCGGGATCCGGTTAGAAGTAATTGAACGTATTTTATTTTTCATTGAAAATGAATTGTTACCGGTAGTTCCTGAACAAGGATCAGTAGGCGCATCTGGTGATCTGGCTCCATTATCTCATTTATTTTTACCCTTATTAGGGGAAGGTGAATTTTGGAAAAATGATGAAATTGTATCTGCAAAAGAAATCTTGGCCGAACATAATTTACAAGTTGTTAAGCTACAAGCAAAGGAGGGCCTGGCATTGATCAACGGAACGCAATTTATTGTGTCTCATGCAATTAATGGATTGCATAAAATGAAATATTTACTTGATCTGGCTGATCTTGCCGGAGCGATGAGTATAGAAGGCTATAAAGGAAGTGCATCTCCATTTAAGAAAGAATTGCATACGATTCGCCCGTATAAAGGAACTTTAAAAGTCGCAAAACGAATGCGGATGTTGTTCAAAGGTTCTGAGAATATTATGTCGCATGAAGATTGTGAGCGAGTACAGGATCCCTATTCCATGCGTTGTATTCCACAAGTGCACGGAGCTTCCAGGAATGCCTATTATCATTTAAAAGAGCTTACAGAAATTGAAATGAATTCCGTTACCGATAATCCAATTGTTTTGAGCGATACAGTTGCGATTTCAGGTGGTAATTTTCATGCACAACCCCTGGCAATGGCATTGGATTATGGTGCTTTGGCGTCATCAGAACTAGGGAATATTTCTGACAGACGTTCATTTTTATTATTGGAAGGTAAATATGGATTACCACGTTTATTGACTGCAAGTGGTGGTTTAAACTCGGGTTATATGATACCTCAATATACAACAGCAGCTTTGGTAACTGAGAATAAATCATTGTGTTTTCCACCATCTGCAGATAGTATACCAACTTCTTTAGGTCAGGAAGACCATGTGTCCATGGGAAGTATTTCCGGAAGAAAATTCAATCAAATATTAGGAAATCTTGAAAAAATTCTTGCAATCGAATTGATGTATGCAGCTCAGGCTATTGAATTTAGAAGACCTCATACTTTATCAGATATTGTAGAAGAAAATTTCTCCATCATTCGGAAAAAAGTTGATAAACTGGAAGAGGACAGAATATTAAAAGATGATATCAATGCCATGATCCAATTGGTTATAGATAGAAGATTTAGAGTAAAATAAAGTAACAGGCGTCATTACGATCAAAGTGAAGTAATCTGTTTTGCCAGATTCATACTTCGCACTTTCAGTACTTATCGCAATGACTAATAATAACAGGTTGTATTATAAAATAGTGTGGACTTAGTGCAACTCAGTGAAAAACCTTTGTGTCTCTTTTTGTAATAGCTATTTCACAGAGATACACAGAGAAAATACAAAGTTTCACAAAGATATTTTTGAAATAGAACTAAAATCAGATCCAAATTATTACAGCATTATAATATGCTAACAAAGAACCTAATAATAGAACAATGACATTTAAAGAACAAATATTGCAGGGTATTCCTTCTGAATTACCTTCGCCACACGTTTATCCGAAAGGAATAAACAGAGCACCAAAAAGAAAAGATATACTGTCAAAAGATGAAAAACAGCTGGCTATAAGAAATGCTTTGCGTTATTTTCCAAAAGAATGGCATAAGAAATTAGCGGTTGAATTTGCGCAAGAATTGAAAGATTACGGACGAATTTATATGTATCGGTTTAAACCAACTTATGATTTTTATGCTCGTCCGATTTCAGAATATCCTGCACAATCACAGCAGGCAGCAGCAATTATGTTGATGATGCAAAACAATTTAAATCCTGCCGTGGCACAGCATCCTGAGGAATTGATTACTTATGGAGGCAATGGTGCAGTTTTTCAAAACTGGGCTCAGTATCTGTTGACCATGCAATATTTGGCAATCATGACCGATGAGCAAACTTTAAATATGTATTCTGGTCATCCAATGGGCTTGTTTCCTTCATCAAAAAATGCACCAAGAGTTGTGGTAACTAATGGAATGATGATTCCAAATTACTCTAAACCAGATGATTGGGAAAAATTTAATGCATTAGGAGTAACTCAATACGGGCAAATGACAGCAGGTTCATTTATGTATATTGGCCCTCAGGGTATTGTACATGGAACAACGATTACAGTAATGAATGCTTTTAGAAAGATTCTTCCTAAAAAGGAAAATCCTTCCGGGAAAATATTTTTAACATCCGGATTAGGAGGCATGAGTGGGGCACAACCAAAAGCCGGAAATATTGCAGGCTGTATTACTATTTGTGCTGAGGTTAATCAAAAGGCTGCAACCAAACGTCATGAACAAGGTTGGGTAGATGTTTTGATCGATAATATGGATGATCTGGTGACTCGCACAAAACAAGCCCGGGAAAATGATGAGGTTATTTCTATTGCCTACATTGGTAATATTGTTAATGTTTGGGAACGTTTTGATGAAGAAAATATATTTATTCATGTAGGATCCGATCAAACGTCTTTACATATTCCATGGACAGGTGGTTATTACCCTGTGGATATTTCTTATGAAGAATCCAATCGTTTGATTCGTGAAGAACCAAAATTGTTTAAAGAAAAAGTAGAGGAAACATTGCGTCGACATGCAGCAGCAATCAATAAACACACCGCAAAAGGCACCTATTTCTTTGATTATGGAAATGCTTTTTTACTGGAAGCATCTCGTGCCGGAGCTGATGTGATGGCAGATAATCAGATTGATTTTAAGTATAAATCGTATGTGCAGGATATTTTAGGTCCGATGTGTTTTGATTATGGTTTTGGTCCGTTTCGATGGGTTTGCACTTCCGGGAAACCGGAAGATTTGGATAAAACTGACCAGATAGCTATGGAGGTTTTACAGGGAATTATGGAAAATTCTCCTGAAGAAATTCAGTTGCAAATGCAGGATAATATTACATGGATCAAAGATGCCAAGAAGAATAAAATGGTTGTTGGTTCACAGGCACGTATTCTTTATGCTGATGCGGAAGGACGCGTAAAAATAGCAAATGCATTCAATGATGCAGTTGCCAAAGGTGAGATTGGAGCTGTTGTTTTGGGTAGAGATCATCACGATGTAAGTGGTACAGATTCTCCATACAGAGAAACATCTAACATTTATGATGGTAGTCAGTTTACTGCTGATATGGCAATTCAAAATGTAATTGGTGATAGTTTTAGAGGTGCGACCTGGGTATCTATACACAATGGCGGTGGAGTAGGCTGGGGAGAAGTGATAAATGGTGGTTTTGGAATGTTACTGGACGGAACACAGGAAGCAGAAGCAAGATTAAAAAGCATGCTTTTTTACGATGTAAACAATGGAATTGCCCGTAGAAGCTGGGCTAGAAATGAAGAAGCATTGTTTGCTGTAAAAAGAGAAATGGAGCGTACACCAACTTTGAAAGTGACTATTCCGAATTTAGTGGAGGATGATATTTTAGCTAACTTATTTTAGAAAATGAGTTGGATAAAAACAATTAATTATGAGGAGGCCAGAGGACGATTAAAAAGATTTTATGATCGAATAAAAGGTCCTGACAATAGTTTAGATAACGTATTGACAATTCATAGTTTAAGGCCTCATTCTCTGGAAGGTCACATGGTTCTGTATAAAAATGTGCTACATCATAGTGGCAATAGTTTACCAAAATGGTATTTGGAAACTCTTGGCACCTATGTAAGTTCTCTTAATTATTGTGATTATTGCGTAAAACATCATTCCGTAGGAATAAAAAGAAATTTAAAAAATAATGAACAATATCGATTGATCGTTGATACCATTAAATCTGAAAATTTTGAAGGTGTTTTAGATAAGAAATATATTGCAGGAATAAAGCATGCAAAAATGTTAACATTGAACATTAAAGATGCTTCTCAAAATGATATAAAGCAATTGAGAAGTGTTGGATTTTCAGATGGAGAAATACTGGAGATCAATCAATTGGTCTCCTATTTTAATTATGTTAACAGAACGGTTGTTGGTTTAGGAGTTGGCCTGGAAAAAGACAATATTGGATTATCTCCAAATAGTTCAGACAAAGATAGTTGGTCACATAAATAAAAATAAAATAAGATGAAAAAACAAACAAGAAAATTAGTAATTATTAGTCTGTCTTTTATGGCGCTAACTCTGTTCAATTGTAAAAAAACAGAGAATAAAGTTGAGACTAATGTTAAAACTAATACTGAAGTAAAAGCAAAAGTTAATCTTAAAAAGGATAAAACAGAGCTACAATTAGACATTCCGAAAATAAATACAACAACTAATATAAAAGATGTAGAAAATGCTTACAAGTTGCAAATAAAAAAAACGGAAGCAGCCTTACATAAACTAGAAAAGAAACAAAAAAAAGTAACATTAATTGATATTCCCAATACCCCTATTTCGATTTGGTATGCAAATAAGAAACCAGTAAAAATTGAGTGTGGAGTTACAGGTGACACTGGTGATTTTGATGGTGTGTTTCAGTATTATTTGAAGGATGGTAAAGTGTGGTTTACTGATCAAATATTTGCTAAATATGTATTTCAGGATAATGAATTGAAATACTGGCTTGATGAAAACTGGAATGTAAATGAAATTCCGGAAAAAGACTTTAAAGATGCAGAGAAAAGAATAATAAGAATTGTTGATACTATGATTGATCAATTTAAATAGAAGCTTTTTTATATTAAATTTATATTTCATAATTATTCATGCAAACTATGATAACACTTTTTAAAAATATTAAAGAATTAATTCAAGTAAGAACAGAACCCATATCTTTTATTTCGGGAAAGGAAATGAAAATTTTACCGACTATCAAAAATGCTTATTTAGTGGTGGAAAACGGAATAATTTCAGAATTTGGTTCTATGGATGTTTGTCCGAATATAGAAGTCGATCAACTTATTGATGCCACGGGAAAAATGATCTTACCTTCGTGGTGTGATTCTCATACACATATCGTTTATGCAGGCAATCGTGAAGGTGAATTTGTTGATCGGATCAACGGATTGTCCTATGAAGAAATTGCAAATCGTGGAGGTGGAATATTGAATTCTGCTAAAAAACTGCAAGAAACTTCTGAAGATGAATTGTATGAGCAAAGTAAGGTTCGTTTAGAAGAGATCATGCAGTTGGGTACTGGTGCTGTTGAAATAAAATCTGGTTATGGATTGAATCTTGATGCTGAATTAAAAATGCTTAGGGTTATTAAACGATTAAAAGAAAATTATCCTATTTCCATCAAAGCCACTTTTTTAGGAGCACATGCCGTACCATCAAAATATAAGGATGATAAACAAGGATATTTACAAATGCTTGTAGAGGATATTATGCCGGTAATTGCAAAAGGAAAGTTAGCAGAGTATGTAGATATTTTTTGTGAAACTGGTTATTTCTCCGTTGCAGATACAGAATTTATTTTAAAAGCAGGAAAGCAGTTTGGATTGATTCCAAAAATTCATGTCAATCAATTTAATTCTATTGGTGGTGTAGAGGTTGGGGTTAAATATGATGCTTTATCTGTTGATCATTTAGAAGTGATGACAGAGCTGGATATGGAAGTTTTAAAAAACTCACGAACCATGCCGGTAGCTTTGCCAAGTTGTTCTTATTTTTTAAGTATTCCATATACACCAGCACGTAAAATGATGGAAGCCGGATTACCATTGGCATTGGCTACAGATTATAACCCGGGATCAACTCCTTCGGGGAATATGAATTTTGTAGTGGCAACCGCCTGTATTAAAATGAAAATGACACCCGAAGAAGCTATCAACGCTGCAACTATCAATGGTGCTTATGCCATGGGATTAGAGAAAGAAGTTGGTTCAATTACTGTAGGAAAAAAAGCTAATTTATTGCTTACAAAGCCAATAAACTCTTATGGATTTATTCCTTATTCCTTTGGTACGAGCCAGATAGAAGATGTTTATTTGAAAGGTAAAAGAATAGACTTTGTTTAATGTTGTAGTAATTGAAATTAGATCACCACGTTGTTCGTACTTCGCTTCCTACCTATGACAACATCATATTTTAAAATATTTATTTCTTTTCTTTTTCCCATTGATGGAAAAAGAAACAAAAAGATCTAGGCTGCAAAATAAAATCCATAGCTATCTTTATATAAGCTAAGTGCGGCCGGGTGATTTTCCTGCGATCCTCGGAAACTTCCCGGTCTTACTAAGCATACATTTTGATATCTATACATTTTCTTTTGAGGCCATTTTAAAAC
The DNA here is from genome assembly GCA_029939235.1 of Flavobacteriaceae bacterium. Taxonomy (GTDB): domain Bacteria; phylum Bacteroidota; class Bacteroidia; order Flavobacteriales; family Flavobacteriaceae; genus Lutimonas. Next base: position 184 of record JAOZTG010000023.1, on the reverse strand, counting down.
AAGCTAGATTCAATTAAATAATTATGGAATATTTATATTATTATATTGCAATAATTGTCATCATCTCATTGGAGATTTTGAAAAAACTTGGGTCTCGTGAAGACGATATATACTTTGCACTGTCTTTACGAACGCAACGTTAGTGGAGTGTGGCAATCTCACAGTTTCGATATTAAAATAAATA
>JAOZTG010000287.1 GCA_029939235.1 Flavobacteriaceae bacterium | reverse complement strand
ATGATCTTTTCGGCAAAATCTTCTGCATCTTTTTCTTTGTGAATAAATCCGCTTTTGGTTTTTTCTACAAGTTTTTTCTGCGCCAGCGCATCACTCACCAAAACGGGTTTTGCAAAACTCATATACTGAAAAAGTTTATTGGCATAGGCCACATCATGTTGAGGATTTCTATAAAGTGGTGAAATGCAAATATCACTTGCTGTAATGTAGGAAGGAAACAAACTCACATCCTGCCAGCCTTCAAAATCAATAAAATCATTAAGATCAAGTTCTTTTACACGATCTTTTAACACATCATCCGTACTGCTTTTCCCAACAATTACAAGTTTAATATGATTGATCTTCTTACGCAAAATATCAATTGCATCAATTGCTGTCAACAATCCTCTTCTTAAAGCCGTATCACCCAAATAAAGAATAGTGAAATTTTTCCAGTATTTTTCGGTAATATCCTCATCAATAACCACATTGCTATAAAAAGATCTTTGAACCGTATTGGGGACCAGAATAATTTTCCCTCTCTCAATTCCTGTTCTGTCAACTACCTCCTCGATAAATTCCTGAGAAACTGTGATCACTTTATCCGCTTTAGCGATAAATTCTTCCTCTTTTATTTTCCACTTTTGTGGAGATATTAAGTGTTTGCCAGGAAACTTTTGCAGATGAGGATATTCTTTCATTACTTCCGGCATGTTATCATGTAGATCTAAAACTGTTGGCAGATTCAATTTTATATTTGCCTTAAAAACAGCCTCCGCTATTCGCATATCATGCATATGAATAGCTTCTATTTTATTTTCAGATAAGAAATTAGCAATTTTTTTTGACATTAAATTCGTATAAAAAGAAAAAGTATAAGCCAAAGCAGAAAGTTTGTACTCCAATTTATTGGAAAGATATCTTTTTACCTGAATTCCATGAATAGTTTCATTTTCATTTTCATCATCATATTTTAAACAAAACAAAAAAACTTTATGACCAGATTTGATCAAAGCTGTGGCTTCATTTTCAACCCGTGGATCAGGTGGAAAAGTTTTATCTAAAATCATTCCTATTCGCATAAAACTTATTTTCTTTCTGCGTAAACTGCGTAGTATCTTGGAGTAAATTTTCTTAAAATGGGTCGGAAACCTATTTTATTGATCGGACTAGTCCATTTCTCTTTTTTTTTGATATCCCAGCCTGCTTTCTCCAAAAGCAAATTAAACTGCCAGTCCTCAAACTCATGATAGTGATTATCCCATTTATCCGATTTACTTTTATAAGCTTTTGCAAACCACAGATCTAACGGAATGGTTGCAATTAATTTTGCAGATTTTAAAGCATTTAAAATATTGAAAGGCGCAATCAAATGCTCACAAATTTCAAAGGCGGTAACAGCATCCACTTCTTTACCCGCAATATCCTTATAATCAACATCCAGATCTTCTCCATCGGTATTGATCACAGTATAGCCATAGGTTTCCATCATTTCACTCAAATCATTCCTGACTCCAAGGTCTAAAATTGTTGCCGGTGCCGGAAGCACTTTTTGCAAAAATTCTATAGTGTGACTATATCTTTTATTGTGGTGATTTGCCATCTTTCTTTTTATCTTTAAAATACCATCCCAAAGGGATCAATATCATTAATGCATAGGATATCAACGTGATCATATTCCCTTGTTGAATAACTTTTGGCTCAAATTTAAATTCAATTTTATGTTTCCCTTTCGGGATGACCATCGCCCTAAGCACATAATTAGCTCTAAAATGAGGTATTAATTCTCCATCCACATAAGCATTCCAGCCATCTTTATAATACATTTCAGAAAAAACTGTAAGCTGATCTACTTTTGAATTACTTTCATAAGTCAAATCATTTGCTTTATACTTAAGCAATTGAATATTAGCTAAAGAATCTTTTTGGAAATTAAAATTCTCTAAATCGTTTTTAAATACTGTAGAAATAATGACTGTATTTCTTGTATTCAAACTATCCAATGCCTTGATCTCTTCATTTGCCGAATCAACAAATTTTATATTTTCAACAAACCAGGCATTGCCATTGGACTCATCATTCAATTGCACCTGAGCCTGATTCTTATCATCCGGAAAAACAATGTATTTTGTATTCAACATATTTAGTACTTCCAGATTATTCTTAGCAATTTGAAAATCAAACAGTTCCTGATATCGTCTTGGTTTTGCGGCATGATAACCTCCTATTGAATTATGGAAAAAGGAGGTGCTTCCATCATTCATCGGATTCACCATAAAATTCATTACCCGGTAATGCCCCTTATCTTTTTGTATCTCAGTATCAATAGCACTTTTTACAAAAGGCTTTTCCAGTTTTGATGCTGTAATAAAATCATCATTATTTACATATCTTTTTGCAACAACAACCATATCAACCAAAACACTCACAAGCAAGATACCCAATACAATATTTTTATTGATCTTCTTATCTAAATAAAGCCATAAAACACTTGCAACTATAACTACTGCGATCAATGTTCTCAAACTATCCTGAAAAAATATAGTTCTTCTATCTTCTATTAAAATTGCAGTAAAACCTTCCAGCATTTTTTCAAATCTTAAGTCTCTAAAACTTTCAAACGCGAATAAATAAGTCCCGGCAAGAGTAAAAAACAAGGCTAAACCTCCCACAATGATAGAACTCCATTTTAAAGCATATAGTTTTTCACTTTTATTTACCTTATCATTCAGTAATTTTTGAACGGCCAAAATTCCCAGTAACGGAACAGCCAATTCTGCAATGACCTGAATAGAAGAAACTGCTCTAAATTTATTATATAGCGGAACATAATCAATAAACAGATCGGTTAACAATCCAAAATTCTTACCCCAACTCATTAAAATGGAAAATACAGTAGCAGCTACCAACCA